>NZ_JBPKJK010000009.1:0-104726 GCF_051756985.1 Saccharothrix sabaoui | reverse complement strand
GCACCGAGCCGGATCGGCACCCCGGCCGGCACCTCGACCGGGGTGTTGGGCTCGATCACCTCGGTCGTGCCACCGACCGAGGTGCCGTTGGTCGAACCGAGGTCGACGACGTCCCAGCCTCCGTCGGACCGGGCCACCAGCACCGCGTGCTGCGAGGACACCCCCGGATCCAGCGGGGGGCTGCCGAGGTCGATCTCCGGGTTGGTACCGCGCGAGCGGCTCCGCCTGCCGATCGTGACCTGCTCGCGGTCCAGCTCGAACCGGCGTTCCGGGTGGTAGAGCGGAAAGTCCATCCCCGCCGCCTCCGAACCCTCACGGCGGCGGACCTCGTCGAACCACGCGCGGTCCGCCCGCACCACGGCCGTCCAGCGCGACCGCGCCAGCTCGGCCGCGACGGAAGGTGGCGGAGGCGCGGGCAGGTCGTTGTCGAGCCCGCACTCCTCGCAGAACCTGCCCTCCCTCGCCACCCCGCAGCCGGCACAGGTCATCCCGGCCTCCGGCGCCGGAGCCACCGACGCCGCAGGTCCCGACCTCTCCGGGAGCGGTACCGGTGGCGAGGCGGCCCCGAGCACGAGGCCGCAGACGTCGCAGTAGTCGGTGGCCGTCGAATCGTGCCCGGCCGCGCATACCGGCACGGCTCAGCCCTCGCCGCGGACCCGGCTGGTCCGCCGCGATCGGATGTCCAACTCCATCTCGGCCTCGTCGGAGACCTTGCTCTTCAACCGCACGGTGCCGGTCGCGGCGTCGTCCACGTCGACCACCTTCGCCAACATCTCCAGCTTCTCCCGGTCGCCCGCCGCGGTGGCCAGCGCGACCGCGCGACCGAGGCGCAGCGTGGCCGTGTGCTCGTCGCCGTCGCGACGGGCGGCGAGCCCGTGCTCGACCGCGTCCGCGTACTCCGACTGCCCGGTGTAGTGCGCGACCTTCCTGCTGACCTTGGCCGACAACGCGTCGTCGTCGGTCCACAGAGCCCGGACCAGGCCCTGCGCGAGGGTTTCCGCGGAGCCGCCGCGGACCACCATCGCCCGGCAGGCGAGCATCTCCGCGCCGACCGCCTGCGTGGGCACCTCGACGCACACGTGGTACTCGCGGCTCTCCGCGCCCCACGCACCGAGTGGGTAGTCGCCGTGCATCGGCCCGGTCTGCACCCGCTTCGCGGTCAGGTCCTCGACCTCCGGCGCGACCTGCTTGATGAACTTCACCTGCGCGCCCTTCGGCGTCCACAGCCGCAACGACACGTCCGCGACCCGTTTGCCCATCGCGGAGTTCATGATCGCGTGGAAGTCTGCGGCCAGGTCCTCCGGCTTCGCCACGATGTCCACCGTGCCCAGCAGGGCGGACGCGATCTTGCGCACCTCCGCGACGTTCCAGTCGGTGCCGACGCCGCGGCAGTCACAGCTGAACACGCCGACGCACTCTTCGACGGTCTGCTCCAGCACACCGGGACCGTCGCCGTTCTGGCCGTCGGTGAGCAGCAGCGCGTGCCGGATCGCCCGCGGGTGCTGCTCGGCGATCTGCCGCGCGAGGTTCAGCCAGTTGGAGAACGCGGTGCCCCCGCTCGCGGAGAGCTTGCGCACCGCCGCGACGGCCTCGGCCCTGGTCCGGGGGTCGGCCCGCGCCGCGCCCCGCTTCGGGTAGACCTGCCGTGCGCCGGTCGCGCCGGAGATCACGGCGAACAGCACACCGTCGCGCAACTGCTCGACCGCGACCGCGGTGGCCGCGCGCGCCGAGGCGATCCGGTCGCCCTGCATCGACCCGGAGGTGTCGATGATCAGCAGCTCCAGCGCCGCGGTGGCCACCGCGGGGGTCGCGTCCCCGGTGGCGGTCACCGCCACGACCGCGTCCACCCTGGTCGCCCCCAGCGAGAGGTAGGCGTTCTGGTCGACGGTGACGACGAACTCTGCTCCTGCACTCATACCTGCACTCCTTCCAACGGGATGACGACGACGCTGATGTTGTCCCGGCCGCCGGCGGCCAGTGCGACCTCGGTGAGCCGGTTGGCGACGGCCAGTGGTGTCGCCCCATCCCCCGCACCCGCCGCGAACCCGCCGATCCGTTCGGCCTCCGGCACCTCGTTCCACAGACCGTCCGAGCAGACGAGCAGGGTTCCCACGCCGTCGTGGGGCACGGAGACGACGTCGGGATCGGGCCGCGCGTCCGGGCCCAGCCAGCGGGTGATCGTGTGCGCGCGGCGGTCGGCGAACGCGGTCGCCTCGTCCATGAGCCCTTCCGCGACGACCTCGGCGGCCCACGAGTGGTCGCGGGTGAGCAAGCGGCCGGCCGGGCCGGCGAGCCAGTACGCCCGGCTGTCACCGACCCAGCCGACGGTCACCTCGCCGTCGGCGACGTAGGCGGCCACGAGCGTGCAGGACGGTCCGTCCGGCGAGGGGTTCGAACCGTCCAACGTGGCCACAGCGGTACCCGCGGCCTCCACCGCCGCGCGGACGCGGGAGACCGGTTCCACCGGCGCGTCCACGCCGAGCAGCACCGCCAGCGCCGCCTCGGACGCCGCGCGGGCGGCGCGTTCGGGTTGCCTCGTGGTGGACACACCGTCACACACCACAGCGGCGGTGGTGCCGTCGAGCAGGCGGCCGAGCGCGATCGCGTCCTCGTTGCGGTGGTGCACCAAGCCCCGGTCGCTGACACCGGCCAAGGCGCCGAGGTCGATGGTCGTCCGATCGGCCGGGTCCGGCAGGCGCAACCCGCACTCGTCGCAGTACCCGGTCGTGGTCCCGCTCACCGTGCCGCACGCCGGGCACTTCCGCACGACGTCCTTCGTGGCGGCCTCGGCGGAGGTGCTGCCCCTGCGCAGCAACGAATTACCGCACGCCTCGCAGAACCGATCCCCTCGCCCGACCGGTTCGGCGCACGCCGGGCAACCGCCGGCCCGCGCGTTCACACCCATGACACCGGCCGGATGGCGTTGGCCAGGTCGACCAGGTCGACCCTGGTGTCCTCGTCGGCGGCCAGCCGGGCGCCCGCCCGCAGCTCGGTCTCCAAGGCGGCCCGTACGCCGTGCTCGGTCCAGGAACTGCCGAGCAGCGGCGGGCGAGTCCCGTTGGTCGCCGTGACCAGCGGTAACGCGGCCCTGAACACCGACGCGCGCACCTCGTGCCCCGTGGCCCGGTCCAGGGTGAGCCTGCCGACCCGGTCGGCGGCCGCGCGCAGCACGCCCTCGTCGACCGGACCGCCGATCACCACCCGCACCGCGACGGTCTGCGCGGTCACGTACTGGCTCGAGGTCGGCGCGATCGTGTCCAGTGCGGCCAGCGCCACCTCGGGCCGACCGGCGCGCAACGCCACCCGCGCCTGGCCGAACGCCGCGTCGGCGACGTCCGGATTCGGCCGGTTGACCTGGAGGTAGTAGCGGCCGGCCACGGCGTCGTCGCCGGCGCACTCGGCCGCCGCGGCCAGCGCCAGCTTCGGCGCGGACTCGCCGGGCAGCGTCGCGAGCACGGTGTCGAACGCGGCAGTGGCGGCCCGCGCGTCACCGGCGGTCAAGGCCGCCACCCCCGTGAACCAATCACAGCGCCAGTCGCCGGGTAAGTCGGTTCGCAGCCGCCGCAACGCTTCACGGGCCGAACCGACGTCGCCGACTTCCAGGTGCGCGCGAATCACCCGCAGCCGCAGTTCGACGCTGGGCGTCGGGGTGACGGCCGCGAGGCGCAGGATCTCCTCCGGCGCCGCCGACGACGCCGTGGCGAGCAGCCCGGCCGCCGGGTCGGTGGTGTCCACGAGCGGAACCGGCAGCGCCGGGGCGACCGCCACCGGGTCGGGGCGGCCAGGGCTGCCCACGTCGCCCAGCAGGCCGATGCCGAACACCGATGGCGACGGACCGAACACCGTGGACACACCGGGGCGCGCTTTGCCGTCCTCGGCGGCGAGCACCTCGCGCAGCACGCCGGTCAGCTGGTCGGCCATCTCCTCGGCGGAGGCGAAGCGCCGCTTCGGATCGGGGTCGGTGGCGCGCAGCAACACCCGGTGGAACGACTCGTGCTGGGCGAGCAGCCGCTCGGTCGCCGGGTCGGGCAACGGCACCGGCTTGCCGCCGCGCAACGGCGACGTGCCCAGCGCCATCACCATGAGCGTGCGCCCGACGGTGTGGATGTCGGCGGCCGGCGACGGTCCCCCGGACTCGAAGTCCGGCGCCTGGTAGCCGGGCGTGCCGTACCAGTCGAAGCCGTCGGCGTTCCCGAACGGCACGACCGCGCCCATGTCGATCAGCTTGAGCCGGCGTTCGTACTGGATCACGTTGTCCGGTTTGAGGTCGCAGTAGGCCAGGCCCTGGCCGTGCAGGTAGCCGAGCGCGGGCAGGATCTCCAAACCGTAGGAGATGACCTGGGGCAGCGGCAGCGGCGCGAGGCGCTGACCGACTGCCTTGCCCCGGTCCTCCACGAGCTTGCGCAGCGACGAGCCGCCGACGTACTCCATCACGATGTAGCCGACGGGCTTGCCGTCGTCGTCGGGGTGCTCCACGAAGTTGTGGATCATGACGATGTTCGGGTGGTTCACCTCGGCGAGGAACCGCCGCTCGGCCTCGGCGGCGGCGCGCGCGGCCGGGTCGTCGATGTCGAGCAGTCCCTTGAGCACGACCCACCGGTCGTTGACGTTGCGGTCGGTGGCGAGGTAGATCCAGCCGAGCCCGCCGTGCGCGAGGCAGCCCTGGACGAGGTACTGACCGCCGACGAGCGTTCCCCGGGCGAGCGACGGCACGAAGTTGAACGGGGTGCCGTCCGTGGGGCAGAAACCGCGCAGCCGACCGGGTTTGCCGTCCTTGCCGCGGCCGACGGGCTGGTCGCACTTGCCGCAGTACCGCTTGCTCTCGGCGACCTGCGGGTCTTCGAGGATGGCCGCGACGGGGTCGACCACGGGCACCGGGGGGACGTCGACGAGCCCGGCGCCGAGACCGCCACCGCGCCGGGACGAGGCATGAGCGGTGGAGGTGGCGCCGGTCCGCCGCGACGCCCGGCCGCTGAGCCTGCTGGTCGAGGACGAGGCGGCGGTCTCCGACCTAGCGGAGGCCGCACCGGCCATCCCGCACGTGTCGCAGTAGCCGCCGTCGATCGCACCGCCACAAGCCGGCTGCGAACACGCACTCGACACCGGCTGCGACACCGGTACGGGCACGGGCGCGCTCACCGGCACCGCACCGGCCATCCCGCACGTGTCGCAGTAACCGCCGTCGATCGCACCGCCACAACCCGGCTGCGCGCAACGATCCCCCTGGCTCATGCCGACCTGCCTCCGGTGTCCGTGCCGGGCTCCACGAGCAGCCGGCGAAAGTCCGCCAAGTCCCTGGTGGCAGCGGCCAGATCGGACGGCCGCCGCCACAACGCCGCCTTGATGCGCTCGGCGACGACCATCACCGCGTCTTCTTCGGCCAACCCCAGCCGAACAGCCCGGGCCTGGTAGGCGCCGAATCGTCCGCGCAGTTCCTCGCGCCGCTCCAACAACCCCGTGGCCAGCTGACGGGCCGCGCGCAGTTCCGCGGCGGCGGCCGCGAGATCACGCCGCACCTCGATCACCTCGGCATCGCGCTTGACCCAGCTCAGGTCGTCCAGCCGCGCTACCGCGGCCTGGAGTCGCGGTGCTCTGTCGACCGGCAGGGCGGGCAATTCGCCGACGACCCGCTCGGCGGCGGCCGCGTAGTCGTCGGCGGTGGCCACCCGCAGGTCGGCGAGCGCTCGCGCGGCATCGACGAGGTCGGTCCGCGCCTGCTCCCAGCGTTCCCGCAGCACGAGCACCCGGTCGACCCGCGCGCGTTCCTCGGCGAGTTCGGCACCGAGCCGGGCCAGGGTGTCGTGGAGCGATCGGTCGGCCAACGCAAGTGGGTCGTTGCCCGCGAGCTGTTCGATCTCGTGGACTCGCAGCACCACCGGGGCCGGCTCTTGTTCCAGCGCGGCGTCGTCTTCGGCGAGTCGTCGCGCCTGCTCCAGCAGCGGCGCGAGAGCCTTGAGGGTGGCGGTATTGAGCTCGTCGCACCGCACGGCCAGCTCGCTGACCTGCCGGTACCCATCGTTCATCCGGGCTGCCAGCGCCGCGAGGGTGATCGACTCGATCTGCTCGGCGGCCCCGGTCAACCCGCGCTCAGGCAGCGGCACGGCCCGCCGGGACACCTCGACGGACGGTTCGACCAGCAGCTGTCGCAGTTCGGCGACCTCCGCCGGCCCGAGTTTGGAGCGCCGTCCCCGAACCCGTTCGGCGGCGTCGAGCACCGCGCGGTAAGTGTCGAAGTCCCGCCACAAGCCCGCGAAGACGACCTCAGCCGCGGTCCACCTCTCGGCGGTGATCCCCGAGGACAAGGTGGAGGTGAAGAGCCGGTGCCCCGGGTGCCCGTCGAGTTCGACGAGCGCGTTGGCCATGGCAGTCGCGTCGACCTGGTGCCGGTCGAGGGCCCTGACTAACGCAGCAGCTTCGTTGTCCGTCAACGCACGTCCGTTCGAACGATCCTGTACACCATCCGCGTCAACGACTCCGTGAGCGTCTTCGCAGACTATCCGACACCCCGCCCGCCAAGGACCTCTTCGCGCCGGCCTGGTCCGGTGCCCCGAAAGCCCCCGCCACCCCGGCGAGCCCAGGCGGTCGAAGCATTCACTTCGAAGAGCTCGGCGAACACCCCGCCGGGGATGGTGACGCCCTGGGGGAGGAACTCGCGGACGACGCGGTCGAGGTTCTCGTCGAACACCGACCAAGCGGCGGGTTCCTGACGCGGAGGTCCGAACGGTGCGCCTGCCGACAACTCCGCCCAGGCAGGTGGGAAGCGCGGTCAGGACACGGCCCCGGAATGGCCCGCGGGCATGCTGCTCCCCATGAGCGACCGGGACGAGGACGTGGAAATCCTGGCGCTACGGCACCAGGTCACCATCCTGGAACGGCAACTCGGAGACGCCCGCCCGCGGTTCTCCCCGGCGACCGCGCATTCCCAGCGGCACCGCTGCACCGACTCCCGGCCGCCACGCTTCATCGACTCCGACTGCTGGTCCGTCCGGAGACGATCCTGCGCCGGCACCGCCTCGGCATCAAGGTCGCCGCCTCCACCGTCTGGCAGATCCTCCAGAACGCCGGGATCGACCCCTCTCCCGAGCGCACCTCGACGACCTGGTCGACCTTCCTCCGCTCGCGAGCCGACGCGCTACCGGCCTGCGAATTCCTCGAAACCCGCACGTCGAACGGTGTCCGCCTGTACGTGCTCGCGGTGATCGAGCACACCAGCCACCGGATCACAATCCTCGGCGCCACCGCACACCCGACCGCCTCCCGGGTCACCCAAGCCACCGGGAACCTCGTCGTGGACCTCGAAGACGAGAGCCGACACGTGCGCTTCCTGATCCGCGACCGAGCGGCATCCTCAACGAGTACCACCACGCCGCCTGAACCGCACGGATGACGTTTTCGGCAGGTACACGGTCAGGTGGCGACGGCTCGCACACCGCGCAGGACGACGTCGAGGACCGTGTCCGCCTCGGCGCGAGCGGCCTGCGGATCGGCGGCTCGGGCGATGTACAGCGCTGAGCCGTAGAGGCCGCCCAGCGCGACGTGCGCCAACGGGTCGAGCGCGACGTCTGGCAGGGTGCCGGTGTCCACCAGCGCGCTCAGCACGGTACGCAACATCGGAAGCTCGACGCCCTCCATGCCGCCTTCCCACGAGTTGGCGGCCAGCACTGCCACGCTGTCGATGATCACGACCCGCCGGAACGCCGGCTGCAAGCAGGCATCGAGGAACGCGGACAAACCCGCTCGCACCGCGGCCCACGGATCGTGTTCGGCCATCGCCGCGGCCAACACGGTCTCGGCGGTCTCGTCCAGCACGACGTCGTAGACCGCCTTGAACAGCGCGTCCTTGCCTTTGAAGTGGTGGTAGAGCGCACCCTTCGCGATGCCGGCCCGCTGCACGATGTCGTCGATCGCGGTCGCCGCGAAGCCCTGCTCTACGAACCGCTCCCGTGCGATCGCGATCAGCAGCTCACGCGTCGCCTCTGCTTGCCGGTCCCGAAGCCGCTTGACACTCATCCGGCAAGCATAAAGACTGACCGTCGGTCGGTGAACGACCGTCGGTCGGCGAGGGGGCCGCGATGATGAAGACACTTCCGCCAGGGCAACGCCGCGTGGAGGGACTTCCGCGTTTTGGAACACACCTGCACCGGCCGCCGCCTCCCGTACCCGAGGACCCGGTGATCACCATCAGCGGCGCGGTGCGAACCTCCGCCGAGGTGCGGCTGGCGGACCTGTCCCAGCTGCCCCGGAACGAGATCGTGGCCGACTTCCACTGCGTTGCCGGCTGGACCGCGACCGACCTGCGTTGGGAAGGCGTGCGGTTCGCCGACTTCTGTCGCCGGTTCGTCGAACCCGAACTGGAGCCCGGGATCACCGTCACCCACCTGGCGTTCGAGGGCATGGACGGCGTCGCGTCCGTGGTCGAGTGGCGGGACGCGCTCGCCGACGACGTACTGCTGGCCGACCGGCTGAACGGACGCCCTCTCGACGGTGACCACGGCGCTCCGATACGGCTGGTAAGCCCGGCGCAGTACGGCCACATGAGCATCAAGCACCTCCGCATCGTTGAAGTGTGTTCGGCGCTGCCGACACACCGTCTCGGTGCCGGCATCCTCGACCGGGTGGTCGAGGCGCACCCGCGGGCACGCGTCTGGCACGAGGAACGCCACAGCCGCATCGCCGGACGGCTGGTCCGGCCGTTCTTCCGCGCCCTCATCCGCCCGATCCGCTATCTCTGCGCGAAAGGAGCGCAGGGAAAGTGAAAGCACCCGATGACATGTCGAAGACCCAGCGATGGATCATCGACGACATCGTCCACGACTTCGACGTCGAGGACGTCTGGGCCCTCCCCGTCACTGGCGGGCCCGACGACTTCGGGGCCGTCATCGACCTCATGAAAGCCATGGACTTTCCCGGCTCGGCGCCGCTGCCGGTGCGCCTGCTGTGGGGAATTCGCGACCTGCTCGGCCGCGTGTTCGGACTTGGGCGCATCTCGACGTCGGCGGACGACGCCGGCGCCTGGCCGCCCATCCCCGGAACCGACGAGCCGTCGCTGATCGGCCGAGTGCCGGCGGAACTCCGCGACACGGTGACGGATTCCCACCTCACGGACAAGCCATTCCGTCCGCTGTACCTCACCGACACCGAGTTGGCCGACGAGATGTCGAACCGGACGACGTACGGCGTGATGCACCTCGCCTGGGTGGACCAGGGCGGTGGCCGGTATCAGGGGCAGATGACCGTCTACGTCAAGCCGCGCGGCGCCGTTGGCAAGGCGTACATGGCGTTCATCAAGCCGTTCCGCCACGCGATCGTCTATCCGGCGCTCATGCGATACCTCGAACGGTCCTGGGCCGAACGACGCGGCGCGCGTTAGCCGAGATCTTGCACGCGGCGTTGTCGACACGGCCCTCCCGTCCGCGGGCACGCTGCGCCTGCCGAAAACTCATCCGCGCAGGCAGAGGACGTACATGTCCTCAAGAGGCGTCAAGCGCTCACGGGCACAACTGCCATCCGCAGTGCCGTCGGCCGACGCGGCATGATGACCGGCTGTGCTGCTCCGACTGGCCTACCTGAGCGTGACCAACACGTTCGCGCTGCTGCGCCTGCGCCCATGAGCGACCGGGACAAGGACCTGGAGGTTCTGGCGCTGCGGCACCAGGCCACTGTTCTGCAACGCCGACTCGGTGGCACCGCGACCTACTCGCCCGCCCCCACGCGGCCAGGTCACGACCCAAGCGTCCCGGCCGACCACGAACCGTCCGCTCCTGGTGCTGCGTCTGGCGCGCAAGAATCCCACCTGGGGCTACCGCCGCATCCACGGCGAACTCCTCGTCCTCGGCATCAAGGTCGCAGCCTCCACCATCTGGCAGGTGCTCCAGGACACCAGGGTCGATCCGGCTCCCGAGCGCACCCCGACGACCTGGTCGGCCTCTCTCCGCTCGCAGGCCGACGCATGTTGAACGGAGCCCGCCTGTATGTGCTCGCGGTGATCGAACACTCCAGTCGCCGGGTCCGCGTCCTCGGCGCCACTGCACACCCCACCGCACCCTGGGCAAGTTCCCGGCACTGTTCGACGCCGCCCTAGCCGACGCGGGCATCCAGGCCGTTCTCAGTGGAGTCCGGGTCCCGCGCATCAGCCGCGTGGTGCACGACGGCGAGGAAGCCGTGCGGTGGCCCACCGCCCGACCGACCGGCTGAGGTCACGATCTACGCAAGGCCGCGACCAGTTGTGGGGTGTGGCGGTCGAAGGCGACGCAGCGCGGACACTTCCGCTGCGCCTGGCTGCATGGGCAAGCCACTGGCCAAGCGTCACGGACGCCGCGTGGCAACGAGCCCTGACCGCTGCGAACCCAACCGCGCCGAGCACGCCCGCGCTGGTTCGCCGGTACGAACGCATTTCGCTCGGGGTGCACCTGCTCGACCGACACCGGCTCGGCCGCCGGCTTGGCGGGCGTCCCGCGGCGCTTCGGCGGCGCTTCAGCGGCGGGCTCTTCACTGCCTCCTCCGGTGGCAGTTCCTCGGTCGTGCCGTCCGCACGGGTCGCGCTGACCGGTCCGGCCGGTGGTGGATCGGCACGTGGACGAGTCCCGTGACGCTCCGCAACCAGCTCCGATGTGGACGGACGGGTGACACACGCCGCCGAGGAGCCCGCCATGCTGTTGATCGTCGCCCGTGCCGCCGTCCTCCCTGCGCTCGTGCTGCTCGCCGCGTGTACGGGGCCGACCGCTGAGACCACCGGTCCGGCGCCCAGCCCGACCCCGAGCAGCACTGCAGCTGCCGCGGCCACCACATCGGCCAAGAAGAGCCTGGCGGCGCAGGGTTCGTGTCGAAGAAGATCGGCGAACTGGCCGGGTACGAGTGCGAGGACGTCATCGACCCGTTCTCGCTCAAGGGTCTTGGCGCGGACGGGTTCGTTCACGACGCCCGGCCCGGCTCGTGCATGGACCAGGCGGGCGGGCTCTCGCACACGATCCCGCCCAACCCCGGGTACGCGGGAACGGTGGAAGTCGATGTGCCGGAGTCCGCCACCTCAGAGGCGTCTGCGTGGCCGGTGTCTGCCCGGGACGGTAGCCGCGGCTGGGTCCGGCCGGTCGATTGGGGCCACTCGATCCGGAGACCACCGGGAGCCGACGAGTGTCGGCGTGCGGCAGCCGCCGGCAGAGGTGTGCGCAGGGACCACCGTCCGGTCACCGCCCCGGCGGCCCGGAGCCGGGCGATGTGTCCGCTGCCGACGCCAAGGCACGTGCAGTCCGCTTCCGCACTGCGCCCGGGGCCGAGCCCGGTAGCAGGGTCAGCGCGGCGGTCAGCAGGAAGACCGCGCCCTCGTACAGCAGTGCGAGCCGGAACCCGGTGCTCAGGTCGGCGGGCACGGCGAAGTACACGAGCCCGGCCAGGGTGACCCCGATCGAGCCGCCGAGCTGCTGAGCGGTCGGGAGCAGACCCGCGGCCGACGCCGTGGCGTCGGCGTCGACCTGGGCCAGCACCACGGTGAACGCCGAGGCGGTGAAGGCGCCGAACGCGGCACCACCTGCTGCCAGCGCCACCGGTGCCACCCACCCGTGGGACGCCGATCCGATGACGGCACCGAGCGCGGCCATCACCGCAGCCAGCACCAGTGCCGCAGCCGTGAGCAGCCGGGTGCCGTGACGGCGGGAGAGGCGCGGGGCCGCCCGGCTCCCGATCACGGCCGCTGCGGCGAACGGCGCGGAGAACAGTGCGGCGGTGAGCGCGGAGTGGCCCAGCGCGGACTGCAGGTGGAGGAACAGCAGGAAGGTGAACGAGGGCACGCCCGCGTTGAACACGAAGACGAGGACGAGGCCCGATCGTGTCGTCCGGTCGCGGTAGACGGCCGGGTGCACCAACGGGTCGGGCCTGCGGCGCTGGGTCACGGCGAAGGCTCCCAAGGCGAGCGCGGCCCCGGCGAGGCACGCCCAGGTCCATCCCGGCCACCCCGCCTCGCGGCCGAGGGCGAGCGGGAGGACGAACAGCCCGAACCCGCTCGTCGCCAGCACCGCGCCGAGCCCGTCGAGCGGTGACGGGTGAGTCGTGCGCTGCGGCGGCAGGACCACCGCCCCGGCGAGCGCCACGACCGACACCGCGAGGGTCACCAGGAAGATCGGCCGCCAGCCGAGCCCCATCAGGTCCGCCCCGATGACGAGACCACCGAGCAGCGGTCCGGCCAGCGACGCGACCGCCATGGTGGCCCCGAACGCGCCCAGTGCACGCGCCTGCCGCGACGACGGCAGCGCGGTCCGGATGAGCGAGAGCACCTGGGGCGCCACCAGGCCGCTGCCCGCTCCCTGGACGAGCCGGGCCGCGACCAGGGCACCCGCGGAGGGGGCGACGGCGCACGCCGCGGAGCCGAGCGCGAACACGGCCATGCCCACCACGAACACCCGCCGGTAGCCGTACCGCTCCCCGAGCCGCGCCGCGACGAGGAGCAGGCAGGCGTAGGTGAGCGTGTAGCCGGCGACGACGAGCTGGAGCGCACCGGAGTTCGCCCCCAGGTCCTGCTGCATCGCCGGCGCGGCCACCTGCGCGATGGTGACGTTGAGCAGCTGCACGAACGTCGCGCTCAGCACCACGGGCAGAACGAGCGCACGAGGTTGCGCGGCGGGTTCGGACGGTGTCATCTCAGTAGGCGTGCGTGCGCAGACCGGCAGCCGCGATCAGCTCGTTCGCGAGTTCGACCGGGTGAGCGGCGAACGGCGTGTGGCTGGACGCGAGCGTCGCGACGACGAACGGGTTGTCCGGCATCGCCTCGTCCGCCTCGGTGATCATCAGGTCCTGCAGGGCCGGCGGCGCGGCCCGGTCCTCGCCACAGCGCAGGTAGGTGCGCGGGATCCGCCCCCACCGCTCGCGGGTCACCTCGACCGGGCTGCCGGGGATCGCGAGCGGCAGGTCGGGGCTCAGCGCGAGGCGCCAGCGGTCGAATCGTTCGGGCGGGGTGTCGTGGTAGTGGGTGCGGCGCAGCTCCTCCACGTACGCCGGGTCGTCCGAGTGCGGGTTGATGCGCACCGCGCCGATCACGGCCGGATCACCCAGCGGCAAGCCCTGCCCGAGCGCGCCCGCGTTCTGCTCTGCGCTGAGGTAGTCGAAGAACCGCGGGCGACCGGCCGGCACGAACGCCGAGAGGTACACCACCCGGTCGACGAGTCCGGGGGCACGTTCGGCGGCCAGCGATGCGGGCCCACCACCCGCGCTGTGCGACACGAGCACGACGGTGCGGTAGTGCCGCACGCGACGCAGGGTGTCGATGATCGCGTTGGCGAAGTCGTCCATGGTCATCGCGGCCAGCGCCGACTTCTCGGTCGACAGGCCGGGTTGGCCCGGCCGCAGGTAGCCCGAGGGCAACGGCGCGTCGAAGCCGTGACCGGGGAGCTCGACGGCGACGCTCGCGACGCCCGCTCCGGCCATCGCCCGCTGGGTCGCCGCCCACTGCCAAGAGGCGTGCCAGGCGCCGTGGACGAGCACGAACACGGTGCCGGCCGGCCCACCACGCCCGCCGGTCAGGGAGTTCACGGTCATGGAACCAGTTGACGTCCGCCCGCCGCCGCTATCGACTCACATATCTGACGAATGGGCTTTCGATATCTTCTGGGTATCGCGGCCGGCACTGGGGAGGACCGATGGAAGCACGTCACCTGCGCTACGCCCTGGCGCTCGCGGAGCACCGGCACTTCGGCCGGGCGGCGGCCGCAGTGGGCATCGCCCAACCGCCGCTGTCCAAGCAGATCGCCGCGCTCGAACGGGAAGTGGGCACGCAGCTGTTCGACCGCACACCAGGAGGGGTCTTCCCCACCGCCGCGGGAGAGGCGTTCCTGGTGAGGGCACGCCTCGCCCTCGCCGAGATGGCGGCCGCCACGACCGACGCGGGCCGCGCCGCGAGAGGCGAGACCGGGCACCTGCGGCTCGGCTTCATCGGCTCCGCGTTGCTGGACCCCCTGCCGGGGGTGCTCGGCCGTTTCGGCCGGGACCGTCCCGACGTGCGGCTGGGCCTGCACGAGATGGCGACGACGCGGAGCACCGCGGCGCTCGTGGCCGGCGAGCTCGACGTGGCGATCGGGCTGGGTGCGCCACGAGGCCCCGGGACCGAAGGGCTCGTGTCCGTGATCATCGGACGCGACCACCTGGTCGCCGTGGTGGACAGCGCCCACCCCTACGCGGGCCAGGCGAGCGTCGGGGTCGAGCAGCTGCGGCACCAGCACCTCGTCGTGGCGCCCGTCGATGACGAACCGGTCACCCTCGGCGTGCTGCGGACCGTCTTCGGGGAAGGCTCGACCGCGCTCGCCGACGCCACCGAGGCGCGCGATGTCCACACGATCATCGGGTTGGCCGCCAGTGGCGTCGGCGTAGGTCTCGGGCCGTCGCGCATGCGGATCGCCGCCCGTCCCGGCACCTGGTTCTGCGACGTGCTCCCGCACGTGCCCCTTCCCGATCTGACCCTCTCGTTCCGCGCGGCGGACCGCTCCCCCGTACTGGCCGCCTTCCTCGACACGGTCCGGGAACGGTGTCCCGACGTGGGCCGCGCACTCGACCGGCGACTCGGCCCACGCTGAGCACGGGTGGGAGGCCGAGACAGGAGGCCAGAGCCGCACCGGGGCTCGGGTCGACGCCCGGCTCGTCCTGCTCGGTCAATTCCGTTGCGATCGAGCGGACGCCCCTGCCGGGAGCCGTGAGTGACCGCTCGCGCGGCTGCCAGTGGACGAGGGTCCCACCGTCGGTGGGCTTCAGTTCGACTCGGCCCGGTAGTCACGGGTGATCGGCAGGAACTCCGCTTCGTAGGCGGACAAGGCCGGCTCCCGCAGTTCCGTGATCTGCTCCCGGCTGACGTTCTCCACCGCGCTGGACACGACTGCGCTCATCGATCAGCGCCATGCGCAGCGCGCAAGTGGTCACCGGTACCGGACACGGCCGGAGCCGGACTTCCGGACGACTCGGCGACGAGCCGACGGTGGATGATCCTGCGGGCAACACCGAGGATGAACGCGCGCAACGCCGCTGCCGGCTTGCTCGAAGGGACGAACCTCTGCTGCTTGATCTTCGCGGTGCGCTGTTGCTCGGTGATGAACGGGCGAAGCCCGGTCTCCCACGCGTTCAGGGCGTCGTCGAGATCGTCGGGGTGCTCCTGCACGGCCTTGCCGAGAGCAGCGCCGCCGCACAGCGAGGCCGAGGCGCCCATACCCGAGTAGGTGGTCAGGCACCACGCCGCATCACCGAGCAGGACCACCCGGCCCGAGCTCCACCGCGACATCCGCACCTGGTGGACCGAGTCGAACAGGACGTCGGGGGCATCCTCCAGGGAGTCCAGGACGTGGCGCACCACCGGGTCGTCCATTCCCGAGTAGACCGACCGCAGCTGCTCGATCCGCGATCCGCTGAACTGCTTCTGGATGTCATCGGTCCGGTACGTCAGCAGCGTCGTGGGCGCGTGATCAGCGAACCCGAACACCCACGCCGCGCGCTTGGCGCGCGGGACGACGACGGTGTCGGTCGGAGCGAACGAGGGCACGTGCTCCTTGAGCTGGAAGGCACACACCATCGCGTTCCAATCCGTCAGGTAGTCCTCGTCCGGGCCGAACACCGTCCGGCGCACGGTCGAGCGGAGCCCGTCCGCTCCGACCACGAGATCGAACGTCTCGCGGTACTGCGCGCCGGAACCGGCGCTTTCGAGCAGGACCTGCACTCCGTCGGCGCTCTGGGTGATCTCGACCGGGGTGGTGGCGAACCGCACCTCGACCGGGTCCTCGACACCACCGTCGGTGATGCTCTGCCACAGCGCGGCCTCGATGTCGCCGCGCAACACCGCCGCCGGACCGGGCTGGTCCAGAAATCCCAGTTCCGGCTTCGGGTTGCCGCGACGATCCAGCGCCCAGGTGTTCCCGCCCTCCTTCCACGCCGGGTTGCGGGTGTGCAGGTGGTCGGCGATGCCCAGGTCGGCAGCTGCCTGGCGACCCTCCGGGAACAGGAAGATGAAGTAGCCCCCGGTCCGACGCTCGGCAGCCCGCTCGATGATCACCGGCGTCCATCCCGCTCGGCGCAGCCCGATCGCCGCGGACATGCCCGCGATCCCCAGCCCGACGACCAACGCACGCTTCTGCATGGTGTGTTCCCCCTTCTGGTCCAGCTGGTTGTCCCGATGACGGAGGCGACGCTCACAACGCCTGGCAGGCAGCTGTTCCGTCGCCTCCGGAAGCTCGCCCCCGCTACCTCTGCGGGCCGGCCGGGTAGGTGACGCCGGTGAAGCCGGGCAGCTCGACGAGTTCGGGCCTGTTCCCGTTGGCGCTGAGCTGGTCGAGCACGAACTGCATGCCGGCGGTCGCGATCTGTGCGCCGGGGTCTTCCATGACGTAGCGAAGCCTGGTCACGACGGCCCGCTTGTCGTGGACCGACCGGACGCGCGGCATGGCGTCGACCACCTCGGTGTCGGGGTCGACCACGGGCGCCTGGTCGATCCTCTTCTCGAAGGCCGGGTAGTCCGGCCACATGAGACGGCTCATCTCGACCGAGGACAGGCAGCCGTACCAGAACTCGCGGTACTGCGACTCGGCCCGAGCGCAGAACTCGCTGTCGGCGAACTGCTCCGGTTCGATGGTGGGGGCGGTCGGGGCGATGATCAGCCGGGCCGGGTCGAGCCTGTGGCCCGACGCTTCGTGGAGCAGCGGGCACACGTTGTTGCTCTGCCAGGTCAGGCCGGCGCTCGGGCGTCCGGCGCCACCGGCGACGATCACCATCAGCCGGGCCCAGTCGATGGACTGCTCGTGGAGCCACTTCAGGCTCCGGTGCACCGAGTCCAGTGCCGAGAGGGCGAAGGTCGCCGCCATCACGTCGTTGAACGGCACGGGTACCGCGTCCGGCCCGTCGCCTTCGAGCAGGTTCGCGCGCAGGTGCTCGAAGTCCAGGAGCTCCGGGTTCCCGATCGCGCGTTCCAGGTAGTCCGCGGTGGTCGCACAGGTGTAGTCGACGAGGTCGGTGATCTTCTCCTCGTGCCCCTGCCACGCGGTGACCGCGACCTCGTCACGCCAGTGCGAGACGCTGTTGAAGTCCCGGACGACGCGGCACTGCTCGATGAGGTCCCTGGCGGCGGTCTTGCAGCTGGAGTCGCCGAGTTCGCGCAGCCGGGCCAGGTAGGGAATCGTGAGGCCGAGGTGCGAGACCGCGGTGATCTCGAAGAACCCCCTGGTGCCCTTCCTGAAGTCGACCGACGTGGGCGGGCGTCCGCCGCCCGGGAACAGCACCAGATCGGTGCCCGTCGCCAGCAGCAACGGGGCGTCGGAATGGGCCTCGCCCAGTCGCCGTTGCAGGTTCTGGCCGATGCTGCCGGGGGCGGAGGTGAACATCTCGAACAGCCGCATGAAGTGCGGGTCGGGCTGGTACCGCATTGAATCCGTCCTTTCGGTTCGGGCTGGGCGCTGTCGGCTCGGGTCAGGCGTCGTCGAGTGAGAACTCGTAGACGATGCTGTCCTGACGGAACCGCACGTCCGGGGTGAGACTGTTGGCGACGACCAGGAAGGTTTTGTCGTCGGCCTCGAAGAAGCTCGCGTCGGTGCCGCCGGAGGTGGGAAACTCCTCGATCACCTCGAACTTGCCGCCGTCCCACCTGTACAGCTGCGACATCAGATCGGTCTTGGCCACGGGGGGCTTTCCCCGGATGAAGCAGACGCGGACGAGGAACAGCTTGTCGCCGTGCCGGTGGAGTGCGAACTCGCGGCCTCCGGGGCCACCGAGTGACTGGTGCGGCTCGAACAGCTCACCATTCCAGCGGTAGAGCGTCGAGTCACCGTTGATGCACGCGAAGGCCAGCCACTCCTCGCCGTCCTGCGAGAAGTGCAGGAAACTCCGGCCGAACTTCTCCGCGAAAGTCTGGTAGGGGACGAAGGAATCGCCGTCCCAGCGGTAGACGACACTGGGGGTGACCTGGTCGGCATAGGCCAGGAAATGACATCCGCCAACGCGGAAGTAGTCCCAGTTGTAACCCCAGCGCCCTCCCAGGACCTGGAACTCCTTCCACCGCCCGTCGACGCGCTCGAAGATGACCGAACGTCCGTGCCCCTTGGGCGAGAGGCCCGGCATGGTCAGCCCCTGGGCCAGCGCCAGGAACTCGCGGTCGTCGATCGGGAAGTGGTGCCACTGCTTGGCCCCGAAGGTGGGCAGCGTCTCGTCGACGACCCACTCCCCGTCTTCGCCCTCGCGGTAGATGAGCGAGTTGACGTCCGTCTCGTACGGGCCCTTCCCGGTGCGGAGGTTGGCGAACGCCAGGTAGTTCCTCCCGCCACTGGTGAAGCTCAGCGCGTCCTCGCCGCTGGGACAGGGCAGGCGGTCGACCTCGACGAACTGCGCTTCCTCCCAACGGTAGAGAAGAGCGTCGACGTCGGCATCCCCGCCGTTCATGTCCGGCGCCCGACCTGGCAGGTCTTCAGCCAACTGGGGAACAACGAGGTGCAACCCGCGGTCAGTCCGGAAAACGTGTGCGCTGCGAGCGCCGGACGTGGCGAGACGCTGATGAACCGACAGGATCTTCGCACTCGGAGGGCTTGGGTCGGTGTTCGACACCGAAACTCCTTAACTAGATCGATGCGCTGAAGTCGACATTGATCAACGCCGACGAAGTTGTCGACCGAGTCGGGCGACTGCGGACGATGGAATCAATGACCGGACAAATCGACTTTCTCTCGTCGAGTGGCACGAGTCGCACCGTCCACCGATCGTCCGGGGGCGCCGAACGCGCCCGGCGGATCGAGTTCAGGCCGCCGGTGCGATGACGGGTGCGGTGCGGCCCATCGCCCGCGCGTACAGGGCCTCGAAGCGGTCCAGGGTCGTGGCGAGCGCGTGGCGGGAGATGATCTCGCTGCTGGCGGCGCCCATGCGGGCCCGCATCGGTGCGTCGTGCACCAGCGAGTGCAGGCGCTGCGCCAGCGCGGTGACGTCGCCGGGCTCGAACAGCCAGCCGTTGCGGCCGGGGCGCACGAGGTGCGGCAGCGCCATGGCGTTCGCGGCGATCACCGGCTTGCCCGCGGCCATCGCCTCCATCGTGGCCAGGCTCTGCAGCTCGGCGACACCGGGCATCACGAACAGGTCGGCGCGGGCGTAGGCGTCGAGCAGCTCGTCCTCGGGGACGAAGCCGTGGAACCGCACCCGGTCGGTGATGTCCAGGTCGCGGGCCAGCAGCTCCCACTCGGACTTGCAGGTGCCGTCGCCGACGATCTCGCCGAACGCGCCGGGCACGCGGGCCAGTGCGCGCAGGAACTCGTCGACGCGCTTCTCCTCGTCGAGGCGTCCGACGAACAGCGCGGTGGGGCGGTGGTTGCGGGTCACCGACCGCTGGTAGCGGGCGATGTCGATGCCGCACGAGACGGGCATCGCGCGTTCGGGGAAGCCGCTGTCGTGCAGTAGTCGCACGGCGCGCGGTGTGGGCGCGGTGACGATGTCGGCGCGGCCGAACACGCGGACAAGGTCGCGGTAGGCCCACTTGCGGGACATGCCCCGCAGGAAGGCCGGCACGTGGGCGTGGCTGAACAGGTTCTCCGGCATGAAGTGGTTCGTGGCCAGCGTGGGGATCCCCCGGGCCACGGCGGAGTTGAGGACGGACCGGCCCACCGCGAAGTGCGCCTGCACGTGCACGACGTCCGGCTTGAGCGCCTTGACCAGCTCGTCGGCCTCCTTCTTCGCCTGCCAGGGCAGGCAGAAGCGGAAGTCCGGGTACAACGGCAGCCGGTGCGACCGCAGCCGGTGCACCGTCACGCCTTCGACCGGCGTGGCGCGCGGCGAGTCCGGGGCGATGACACGCACGTCGTGGCCGTTGCCGGCCAGGCCGACGGCGAGGCGTTGCGCGAAGCGCGCGGCTCCGTTGACGTCCGGCGGGAACGTGTCTGCGGCGATCACGACGCGCAGCGCACTGGAGGTGTTCACGGGAAGCTCCGTTCGGGTGTTGACCGGTCGTGGTTGACGAGCGAGGGCGAACACGGTGCCGACAGCGGTGAGCACGCAGGCGATCAGCAGGGCACCGAGCACGGACGCCGGGCGCGAGAGCCCAAAGCCGCCCTGCTGCACCGACTCGACACGGCACGCACCAGCACCGACACGCACCCGGCCGTGAGCTCGGCGTCCGGCACGATCCGGGTCGCGGTCGCACTGCCGGACACGAGGGACACGAGGGACACGAACGCACCCACGCCCGCCATCGTCGGCAGGATCGCCGGGAGGTCGCGGAAACGCCGGTCCGGCAACGCGGTCAGGCCGATCGCGACAACACCGATCGGCTGCACGACCGTGAGCGGCCCCCTGCCGAGCTTCGCACCGGGCGCGGTGACCGCGTCGTGCTGCGAACGCGTCAGTTCGGCTACGGCAGCGACCGTCCTGGGGGCCGGGAACTGCTCGGGCACGTCAGTCAGTCCTTCGTGGCCGCTCAGCGCGGCGCTGGGCGAGCAGCAGGAAGGCGAGCACCGCGGCGATCACGAACAACCCGGCTGAGGTCGCGATGTAGGTGTACACGCCGGTGGCGGAGTTGACCGTGGCCCCGTCGACCGCGACCCTCGTGCCGGAGAGGACCGCCGCACCGGCGAAGCTCACGCCCACCGAGCCGATCGCGCTCATGACCGAGACCATGCTCGCGGTCACGCCCTGGCGGTGCGGTGCGGTGAGGACGGCCGCCATGTTGAACCCGGAAGCCAGCAGCGATCCCATGCTCAGGTTCAGCAGGAAGGCGAAGAAGACGGCGACGGGGAACGAGGACGCGCCGAGGAACATGCCGAAGGCGCCCACGGTGCCCACCAGAACGCCGGCGGCCAGAGCCAGGGCGGGGTCGGTGCGGGCCGCGAGCCGGCCCGAGAGCAGTCCTCCCGCCATGATTCCGACGGCGGGCAAGCCGAACAGCAGGGCGAGCGAACCCTGGGCGTCGAGCCCGTAGCCGAGTCCCTGGTCCGACGAGACCTGGGCGATGAGACCGAGCAGCTGGTCCATGCTCTGCCCCGCACCGGTGGCGAGCACGACCACGAGCAGTGTGAGCACCATCGGCCTGCCGAGGTTCCTGATGTCGATCGCAGAATCGGGAGCCCGGCTCGAGACGAGGTACCACCGCGCCAGCGCCACGACGCCGGTGGCGAGCAGCGCGAGCGCGCCCACGCTGAGCCAGCCGATGTCCGATCCGAGGCTGGTGTAGCCGAGCACCGCGACGACGCCTCCGCCGAGCACGAGCGTTCCCACGACGTCGACCCGTCCCGGCGTCCTCACCTCCGACTCCGGGACGAAGACGCGGATGCAGGTCACCGCGAGAGCCGCGAACAGCGCCGCGGCCACGAACACGACCCGGAACCCGAACTCCGCCACGAGCGATTCGACGCTGGAGGTCAGGGCGATCCCGACCACTCCCGCGCAGGTGGTCACCGCACCCACCGCGGGCATCGCGATCCGTGGTGCGCACAGGTCGCGGATGAGCGACACGGTCAGGAACACCGTCACCACCGCGGCGCCCTGCAGCACGCGCCCGAGTACGAAGATCCAGAGGTTGGGCGCGACGAGGCAGACCACGGCACCGCCGCAGGCGATGAGCAACGCGACTGTTAGCATCCGGCGTTTGCCGTGGATGTCGGCGCTCTTGCCGAACAGCGGCGCCCACATCGCCCCCGCGAGCATCGCGGTGGAGCCGAGCCACGCCGATTGGGTGGTGTCGAAGTGGTCGAGCATCTGCGGCAGGACGAACAGGGGCATGACGATCACCGAGTCCGCCGCGACGTTCGCCAGGAGCAACACGGCGATCTGCCCGACGAGCCGCGGGTTCCACCGCGTGTGCGGTGGTCCGCCCGGCGGGGCGTGGGTGCTCATGGTGGTATCCACGAAACTCCTTGGGCGAGGGGGATGCGGCACACGCGGACAGCGGGAGAAGTGCTCGCTCGTGACCGAACATAGGAATCGTCCTCACCCGACGGCAATGGCCAAAGGCTCCTCAGCGGTGGATTCTCACCAGGTTCCTACCCTTCTCAGGGCGAACTTTTGCGCGGCGCGGCGTGTCGCTCGGCGAGAATCATCCGCAGTGGCCGAGCGGGGAGAAGCAACCGGATGACGTGCACCGTATTGATCGCCGATGACGACCGCGCGATTCGCGAGTCGCTCGGTCGCGCGCTGGAGCTCGAGGGTTATTCCGTCGTCGAGGTCGACGACGGGGTGAAGGCGGTGACCCGAATCCGCCGGGAGAAGTTCGACGTCCTCGTCCTGGACGTGCTGATGCCGGGCCTCGACGGGCTCGGCGTCGTCCGGCTCCTGCGAGCGGAAGGCGACCGGGTTCCGGTGCTGATGCTCACGGCGCGCGTCGAGACCTCCGACCGGGTCGCGGGTCTCGACGCGGGCGCCGACGACTACCTGCCCAAGCCCTTCGAGCTCGACGAGCTCCTGGCACGCCTGCGGGCCTTGCTGCGCAGGGCCGTCCCGGCGGAGGACACCGACGACCGCGCCCTGTCCGCGGGGGCGTTGCGGCTCGATCCCGCGAGCCGGCGCGCGTGGTGGGCCGCGACCGAGCTGAATCTCAGCAAGACCGAGTTCGACCTGCTGGAACTGCTCATGCGCAACGAGGGCGTCGTGCTCGACCACACGACGATCTACGAGCGGATCTGGGGCTTCGACTTCGGCGGGGACTCGAAGAACCTCGCGGTCTACGTCGGCTACCTGCGCCGCAAGCTGGCGGCGGCGGGCGCCTCGTCCGTGATCCACACGGTGCGCGGCATCGGCTACGCGGTGCGGCGCCCGTGAACCTCGGAACCCGGCTCGCACTCGCCTTCGCCCTCGTCGTCGCGCTCACCGCGGGGGTGGTCGGCGTTCTCGCCTTCCGTTCCGGGGTCGAGCGCGTGACCGGTGAGGTGAACCGCGGTCTGCACACCGCCTCCGCCGCGGTGATCGACGGACACCACGGGGTGCTGCGCGACCCGGCCGGCGTTGTCGTCGGTGACGCGGGACAGGAGCAGCCGCTGCCGCTGACCGCACAGCGCATCGAACCAGGCGGTGGTGTCACACCGCTCGGCGGACGAGCCGTGGTCTTCCCGGTCAACGACGCCGACCGCGCCCTCGCCACCGGATCCGCTCGTGGCGCCACGAGCACCGCGGAGGTGATCGTGCGGCACGACACCTACCGAGTGCTGACCACCTCGCTGGGAGACGGTTCCGGTGCGGTGCAGGTGGGGATCGACGTCAACCAGTCGCGGCAGGTGATGAGCGGCATGGCCAAGGAGATCACCGTGCTCACCCTGCTCGTGACCGCGATCGCCGCGGGCCTCGGCTGGGTGCCGGCACGCCGGATCACCCGGCGGCTGGTGCGGCTGACCGCGATCGCCGAGGACGTCAGCGCCACCGGGCTGGGCGCCAGCGAGGTCCCGGTGGAGGGACGCGACGAGGTGGCTCGGCTGTCGTCGTCGTTCAACACCATGCTGCGCAGGCTCGCGGACTCACGGGAAGCGCAGGAACGACTGATCCAGGACATAGCGCACGAGCTCCGCACGCCACTCACGAGCCTGCGCACCAACGCCCACGTGCTGCACCGCCTCGACCAGCTCCGGCCGGAGTCCCGCGCGCGCCTGCTCGCCGACGTCGAGGGAGAGACCAGGGAGCTCTCCCACCTCGTCGACGAACTGATCGCCCTGGCACTCGCGCAAGGGACCGACGAGGAGGAGACCGACGTCGAACTCGCCGAAGTCGTCCGCGACGCGGCCGCACGGGCACAGCGCCGCACCGAACGCGAGATCGACGTCGACACCGACCGGACGCGGGTGCGCGGACAACGCCTCGCCCTGGAACGCGCCGTCGGCAACCTGCTGGAGAACGCCGCGAAGTTCGACACCGACGGCACCGCCCCGATCGACGTCGAGGTCCGCGCGGGCACGATCACCGTGTCGGACCGCGGACCCGGTCTCGGCACCGACGACCTCGGCCGGATCTTCGACCGGTTCTACCGCGCGGACACCTCGCGTTCACTACCGGGCTCCGGTCTCGGTCTGGCCATCGTGGCCGGCATCGCCGAAGCCCACGGCGGAACCACCTTCGCCAGGAACCGGACCGGGGGCGGAGCGACGATCGGCTTCACCATCGCCACCGGCCGTCTCCTGCCCGATCGCTGACCTCACCGAAAGCAAGCCGACCACATCAGCCACGGTCCCTGGCGGGCGTTTCCCACCAGGGACCACCGCCATCCGCTGATCTCTTCCTTTCCGAAGAAATCTGTGAGCGGAAAGCGTTCCTGCCGTCAACCTCCCCGAGAGAGCTTTCATCAATGTGCAACAATGCAGCTGTGGACCGCTACCGGCAATTCCACCAAGCGGCGATCAGCCAGGGTGTCCCGAAGGACGAGGTCGACAAGTTCGCGGGTCAACTCCGATTCGCGGTCTGGCTGAGCGGCGCGCGCGCCGACGAGGAGATCGTCGGCCAAGAGGGAGGGCTGCCCCGGTTGCCGGTGGGCACGGAGTGGCCGACCGACGGGGACGGGTACGCGTTGCCGTTCATCGCCTCCGTGGACTTCGCGGCCCTTCCGCGGGCCGAAGGGCTTCCTCTGCCGACGGACGGCTCGCTGCTGCTCTTCCTGCAGTACGAGGAAGATGCGATGGCTCATTTCAGGCCTGACGGGCAGCCGAAGTACGCGCGAGTTCTGCACGTCCCGGCAGGCACGGAGACGGCGGTGCCGCCATTGCCGCCCGAGCTCGAGGGAATGGATGACCACGGCATGCCGCTCCTCATTCCCGAGCGCACGCTCTCCGCATGGGTCGAGGCGGATCTGCCAGAGTGGATGGAAGAAACCGACGAGCACGCCATGGAATTCCAGCCGGATTACGTGAACGAACTGTTCACGGAGTTGAAGCACTTCGACCAACTGTGCGACATCGTCGACGGTCTTTGGCCGGGGCCTGGCAAACGGATGTCCACGATCCGCATCGGCGGCCACTGCATGGAGATAGGCGGCAGCGACAGCCCGTGGCACCAGATGGCGATCGCGAACCTCAAGAACCGGCCTGAAGCCGGCCTCGACCGTGCGGACACGTGGAACTTCCCCCTGATCGAGGCGGAGGAGCACCGGCTGATCCAGGAATGGGTGCCACTCGCCCAGTTCTACACGCAAAGCGACGTCCACTACGGATGCTTCCTGATCAGCTTCGAGGACCTCGCGGCCAGGCGCTTCGACAAGACGCGCTCGTTCACCATGTTCTCCGAGTAGGTTCCCGGACCTGACGGCGCAGAGGCACCCGCGTCCGACTCGGCCGATCCCAGGTCGGCCGGTCGGTGAGCCATGGCGGTCCGGTGTGCTTCCCGCACATTTGACGCTGTTTCCGGGGAGAGCGCATGACCTTCGCGACCGACGCCCTCGAAGGGCCGGCCAGTCTGCCGCAGCCCGCCGTGTCGGCGGTGACGGGTGCGTTGACGCCGGCGACAGCACCGGCTACCTCCTCGGCCGCCGTTTCGGCGATCGTCTGCGTGCCGGCAAGATCGTCCGCAAGGTGGGTCGACAGCACTGGTGTACCACCGGTTCCCGCCCGCCTCGATCGCGGGCGCCGTGTGCTGGTCGGCGCCGCACATCGGCATCGGCTCCGCAGCGGGCGCCTCGGCGAAGGACATCGAGTCCGTCTTCACCGGAGCGATGTGGGTCCTGCTCGGCGTCGCAGCGGTGTTCGACCCGATCGCCCTGTCCTACCAAGCCATGATCGACGTGGCCGCCCTCCCCGCGGCTTCGAGGACGGGTTCCAGTCCGACAGCGGCGGTTCCGGCTCATCCCGCCGCAGGTGCCGTTCGGGATTCGGACCGGCGAGAACGGCCACCGTGACGAGCCGCGCTCACCGGCGGTGCCAGAACGCCGGCAGCACGGTTGGAGCGCTCACCGTTGGGTGGCCCGCCATCACGCGAAGGCCGCGCCGATGGCGTCGCCGATCTCGTTCAGCACGTCGCGCGAGATCCGGACGTCGCGGGTGAAGGACAGGAATGCGTGGGGTACGCCCTCGACCGCTCGGTGCGTCACCGGTACTCCAGCCTCGCGGAGAGCGTCGGCGTACCGAATGCCCTGGTCGCGGAGCAGATCGAGCTCAGCGGTGACGATGAACGCGGCCGGGAGCCCGGTGAGGTCCTCCGCGCGCAGTGGGGAGACGCGGGGGTCGGCGCCCTCGTCGGGGGTGTTCAGGTAGGCGCCCCAGAACCACTCGAGCCAAGGGCGCGTCAGCAGGGGCCCGGCAGCGCAGTCGTACATCGACGCGCTGTCGTCGAATCGATCGGTCGCGGGATAGGCGAGGGCCTGGAAGGTGATGGCCGGCCCGCCGCGTCGCTCGGCTTCCTGCGCGGCGACAGCGGCGAGGTTGCCTCCCGCGCTCTCCCCGAACAGGGCGATGCGCTTCGGATCGGCGCCGAAGGTGCTCGCGTTCTGCTCGACCCACCGCAGCGCCGCGCAGGTGTCTTCGACGGCTGCCGGGAACCGGTGCTCTGGCGCCAGCCGGTAGTCGACGGAGACGACGATGGTTTTCGACCGCGTCGCGACGACCCTGGCGTAGTGGTCCTGGCTGTCGAGGTCGCCGAACACCCAGCCGCCGCCGTGGAAGAACACCGTCACCGGAGCGGGCGAGCCCGTCGGGATCGTCTCGGGCGTGTAGACGCGGATCGGGACGTCGTGGTCGCCGTTGCGGAAGGTCGTGTCGCGGACCTCCCGAACCGGGACGACGTCACCGGCGAACGAGGCGAACGCACGGCCGGCGGCGCGGTTCTGCGCCACGGTGAGGGTGTTGGCCGCGGGCGCGGGGGTCGCGGCCAAGTTGTCGAGCACGGTCTGGACCTGGGGGTTGAGGGCCATGAGCGTCACCTGTCACGTATGGGAATGATCTTGGAATGAACACTCCAACCGTAGGTATCGCGGGATTGGAAAGTCAATTCCAATCCCGGTAGGCTGAGTCCCGTGAAGACGCGCGGTGTCGAGACGCAGGTCAAGGCAGCGAGCACCGAGGGTGGCCGGCGCACGCGAGACCGCATCCTGCAGGCCGCCGCCGAACTGATGTTCAAGCAGGGCGTCGCCGGCACGAGCATCCCCGACGTGCAACGCCGTGCCCAGGTGAGCGCCTCGCAGATCTACCACTACTTCGGGGACAAGAAGGGCCTCACGGCGGCGGTGATCGACTACCAGAACACCGTGAAGCTCGACCAGCAGCGACCCCTGCTCGACCACCTCGACAGCATCGACGCACTGCGTGAATGGTGCGAAGGCGCCGCCGTCCGTCTGGACGCGGTGCACTGCGCAGGAGGGTGCGAGATCGGCTCGCTCGCGAGCGAACTGTCGGACATCGACCCCTCGGCTCGCCTCGGCCTGGCTACGGGATTCGCCGCGTGGCAAGCAGCGATCGAGTCCGGGCTTGCTCGCATGCGCGAGCGCGGCGACCTCGAAGCCGACGAGGACGTCGCGGCGCTCGCGGTCGCGCTGCTGGCTGCGATCCAGGGCGGCATGCTCCTGTCGCAGGTGAACCAAGACGCCACCCCGTACCGCCGCGCGGTCAACGTGGTCATCGACCACATCGCAGACCGCGTCGCGGCGGCTCGAGTTTCGCGGTCCACCGATCACTGAACCTGGCCAGTCAGTACCGCTTCGACGCGGTGGGCACCTACATCGGATCCGTCACACGAGCGACCTCGTCCATGATTGCGTGATCAACCGACCGTGCCGGATCCGGCGCGAAGAGCGGTGGGACTGTCCCAAGATCGCGTGCCGCTCGAAAAGTCATCGTCGCTGGTAGAGCAAACCTGTCACGGTGTTGCGAGCATGTCCGGGTGATCGTGTCCCTGCTGTTCAAGGTGGCCCGTAGGTTGCTGTCCGTCCCGTCGGTGCTTCTTCGGAGCGAGGCGGCGAAGGACGCCGAGCTGCTCGTGTTGCGGCACGAGAACGCGGTCCTTCGTCGACAACTGGCGGGTCAGGTTCGCTACGAGCCTGCGGACCGGTTCTGGTTCGCCGCCCTGTCCGGGCTGGTGGACCGTCGCCGGTGGCGGGAGGTCTTTCCGGTGACGCCGGGCACGCTGCTCGCCTGGCACCGCAGACTCATAGCTCGTCAGTGGGACTACTCCGCCCGTCGACGCACCGGACGCCCACCGACACGAGCGGCGGTCAAGTCGCTCGTGCTGCGGCTGGCCCAGGAGAACCCTCGGTGGGGTCATCGGCGAATTCAGGGTGAGTCGGCCCGACTCGGCCACAGGATCGCCGCCTCAACGGTCTGGCAGATCCTGCACGACGCGGGCATCGACCCGGCGCCCCGCCGCACCGGTCCGACCTGGAAGGAGTTCCTCACCGCCCAGGCCCAGGGCATCATCGCGGCGGACTTCCTCCACCTCGACACCGTGCTCGGCAAGCGCCTGTACGCGCTCGCGTTCCTCGAACACGGCACCCGACGCCTGCACATCACCGGCGTCACCGCCCACCCGACCCAGGCATGGACCACGCAACAGGCCAGGAACCTCGCCACCGACCTCGGACACCGGATGGAGTCCTTGCGCTTCCTGATCCGCGACCGCGACGGCAAGTACGGCCAGGCGTTCGACGCCGTCTTCCGGGCCGACGATCTTCGCGTGGTCACGAGCGAGCCGCAGGCGCCCCGGATGAACGCCCATTGCGAACGGGTCATCGGCACCATCAGACGCGAACTCCTCGACCACATCCTGATCACCGGCGAGAGCCACGCACGTCAGATACTCACGACCTACGAAGACCACTACAACCGGCACCGACCCCACCAGGCCCGAGACCAGCTACCACCCGAAGCCCGGCAACACCCCGCCGCGGTACACGACCTCGACACCCACAGAGTGCTCCGCACCCGCATCCTCGGCGGACTCATCAACGAGTACAGACACGCCGCCTGACCAGCAGCGATGACTTCTCGAGCGGCACACCCGACCGGCCGGGCGGTCGAGCGTGACGAGGAGGCGATCTCCGCTTGGCGCACCGAGGTGTGGCCGCGGGTAAAAGATCAGCCGCCCGGACCGGGGCCTGGATCTGCTTCGCCGACGAGTCCGGAACCTCGCTGAGCCCGCCGGTGCGCCGCACCTGGTCCCCGCTGGGACGCACCCCGGTCCTGCGGATCACCGGCAGGGAACGCAAGCGGATCTCCCTGGCAGGCATCTGCTGCTACCGGCCGGACCGGACCCCGCGGTTGATCTACGCCACCCGGTCGGGCGGGTTCACCCACGCCGAGTTCCCCGCCCTGCTGTGCCATCTGCACCGCAGTCTGGGCACCCCCGTCGTGCTGGTCTGGGACAACCTGCGCGGCCACATCACCGGCAAGACCAAGGAGTTCACCACGGCCAACACCGCCTGGCTGACCGTGGTCCAACTCCCCAGCTACGCACCCGAGTTCAACCCGACCGAGAGCGTCTGGGCCCATCTCAAGACCAACGCCCTCGCCAACCTGGCCGCCCGCAACCTCGCCGAACTCACCAAGGCCGCCCACCGAGGACTACGCCACATCCAACGCCACCCCGCATTACTCACCGGCTTCCTCACCGGCACCGGCCTCACCCTCGACCCAACATTATCAACCCCATAATCAAAGGTCGTTAGTGAAACCTCACATACAGCGACTTCGAGGATAATTCAGCTCGCGCGAGGCTGTCCCGCTCTCGGCTACGGGATGACCGAGATCCACATCGGGATGCCGAGGCGCTGGAAGATCATCGTCGCCGAGGTGAGCTCGGACTTGGCGAAGGAGAACAACGAATCCATGCTCAGCGGTCGATCGCTGCGGTGTATGGCGTAGACGACGGCGCTCGGGCGGTTGCCGAGGACTCCGGCACGACCAGGATCGAGCTCGTTCACTCTGTCGACGAACATGTCCCATGTGGACTTCTCCACTAGGTTCTCCACGGCAACGATACCCTGGGCGAATAGGTGGCTCAGCGGGCCGGAACCGGTTCGTGAGCTCACCCGCTTCACGTGGATCAATTCCTGGTTCGGCCCGAGCAGATCGCAGGCCTCGAAGCCCTGCTTTCCCGTAGGACGCAGGAGCTTCCGGTCCAGGCACAGGAAACCCTCCAGTGTTCCGGCGTGCAGGTTGTACGCCTGCTCATCGCGATTACCCGCGGCATCGGGAAGTGCTTCTCGCCAAGCAGGTAGCTGCCATGGCGGGTCGGACCGGAAGGCGGCCTCAATGACGCGGTCGACGTGGCCGCGGTACTGGTCGGTCAGGTCGTACCAGTAGCCGTCGAGCAAGACGAGGCGTTTTCCGCTTGCCAGGTCGACCTGGGCGGTGAGCCAGTGCAGTGCGGTGACGTCATCGCCGAGGCGGTCGTCGTCCTCGAAGTAGCCGGTGATGCGACCAGACTTGAGGACATGGGCGTAGGAGTCGATCTCCGTCTCCACCAACCCGTCACGGATGTGGGCGAGTGTCAGCTCGCTGGTATCGATCGTGCTCTGGCCTACCTTGCCTCGGTAGCTGACGACGTCCAGGCCTGCGTGGTACGCCGCCGGGTAGGCGACGCTCACCGAGTCGGCGCGGTCGCGCAGGTCGTGCCCCAAGCGTGCCCAAGCCTCGGGAAGGAAGTCGGCGTCGGACGGAACTCGGCTGATCCACGTGAGCGGCTCCAGTTCCGGCAACGGCGGCTCGCTCAAGACCCGGGTGATCTCACGGAGGTCGTCGATGAGGTTCACCCGATCCGACGGTATGGGCAGCCGAACGCGTTTGGTGCAGTCGATCGTGATGCGACGTTCCGACTTGCGGACCTGACTGATCCGCAGGGACTCCGTTGACCTGATCCTGCCCACGATCTGCCCCACTAGTTCGGCGTGCTCGCGGATGCCGAACGACCAGAGCGAAGTGCCGCCGGGAACGGTATTCCGATCAATGCGAGCTTTGCTGCTGAAATGGGTCCGGCTGATGGTCCGGACAGCAGCCGAGTCGAGCACCCGCAGGGCCAGGTTCAGCCCGAATTCGTGGTCGATGGCACCGGAGCGCAGCATACGCCAACCGCCGCCGAACGTGAGCGCGAAGGCCTCCTGTCCGATGCGGACGAACAGGATCGCCGAGGACTGGGCGCCCCAGAAGTTGAGCGATGTGCCGGTCAGGCCCTCGATCAGTGCCGCCCATGCGACCCTGGTGGGCTCCGGGCTGCCCGTCACGAGCAGGGCCTCGTCACCGAGCGCGGCGACAGGTGCCGCGACGTAGGCGTCGTCGGCGCTGCTCTTCGGACGAGCCCAGCAGTCCGCGAAACCGATGCTCGGACGCAGGCGGTAGAGGTTCGTCGTCCGAGCCGACTCCGGGGTTGACGCGTAGCTCTCCACCGCGGTTACCTTCGACTTCCGCGGTCGAGGTCGTGGTGGGCGATAGCTTCGACGACGGTAGCGGGGTTGACCCAGACCGACTGGGCTTCCGCGTGCCGCCACAGGTCAGCGGCACGGGACCAGCGGCCCTGGCGGGACTCGACGTTGCCCAGACCGAGCAGGGCACGGGTCATCTCGTAGCGGCTGTCCGCCTGCGCGGCGAATTCGACTGCTTCGCTGTAGTGCCGGCAGGCGTCGTCCAGACGGTCTGCGTGGAAGTCGACCCAGGCCAGGCAGTTGGTCCCCATGGCTGCCTCCAGCGGTTGCCGCGCCCGAGCTACCGCCTCACGGGCGTACTCGGCGGCAACGTCGTGCCTACCCACCGCCGTGGAGGCGAACGCCAGTCCGCGCAGGGCGATCAAGGTGTTGCGGGTCAGGCCGGTAGACCGGTAGAAGTCCAGCGCGGCGTCGAGGTCGATGATCGCCTCCTCAGCGCGCCCCTCGTACAGCCGCACCCAGGCGAGGCTGGATCGCGCGTCGATCTGCCCGCGCCGGTCTCCGGTCTCCGCGTGGACGGTCTGGGCACGCAGGTGCGCCTCGGCGGCCTCAGCTAGATCACCCATTTCCACGTGGGCCATGCCGAGGCTGTTCAGGATCATCGCCTGGGCGGCCCGATCACCCAGGGCGTCCGCGGTGGCGAGGGCGGTGCGATGGGTGGTCACCCATGGCCCGAAGAGGCGGTCGGCGAAGAAGAACCCCCGCAGGACGAGCGCGAGCTGCCAGGACCGTGCGTCACCGGCCGCCAACTCGACCACGCCTGTCAGCATGGGCCACCACGCGAGCAACCACTTCCTCGCCGTGTCCGCGTCCCGGAACGGGAGCCGCGCGGGAGGAGGCGGTGTACACGGGAGGTGGCGGTGCGGTTCGATCAGGCGATCGGCGGCCGCCGCGGCACCCAACGCGAGGTCGATCAGCCGCGACGTCGCGGCCTGGCGAGCCTGGTCGCACACATCGGATACCGCCTGATGCACGGCGAACGCTCGAACCAGGTCGTGCAGCCCGATGTCACCGTGCTCGTCGCGGGTGATCAGATTGGCGTCGTGCAGCCGGTCGAGGGCTTCGTCCACGGGTTCACCGCTCAAGTCGAGCCAGGCCTCGATGGACCATTCCGCGATAGTTCCGTAGGGGTGGATGGTGAGCAGGCCCAAGAGCTTGCGCTCGGCGGGCGGGAGAGTGCTGTAGGACAGGCCGAGCACACCCGTGACACTGCGTTCGCCATCGTCCAGCGCGGTCAGGAGACTGGTGCGGCGGTCGACGAGCGTGGCGAACCGGGTCGCGGTCCACGATCCGGTGGCGAACCTGGACGCCGCGATCCGAATCGCCAGCGGGAGCCCGCCGCACTGCCGCACCAGTTGCACCACGGCGGCGTCGTCGACCGAGGGACGCTCACCGCAGATTGCCCGGAACAGGGCGACCCCGTCGGAGTCGTCAAGCATTCCGAGAGGCACACGAATCGCTTCGTCCATCGCGGCGAGGTGGTGGCGGCTGGTCACGATCAGCCTGCTTGACAAGCCTGCGGGAATCAGCGGAACGACCTGGTCGGTGGATCTCGCGTTGTCCAGCACGACCAGGACGTTGCGCGTAGAAAGGATCTCGCGCGCCATCGTGATCCTGTCGTACGGGTCGACTGGGATCAGGCTGGCGTCGGTTCCGAGCTGGCGCAGCAACCGGTACGCTGCGTCCACGGCGCTTAGCGCAGGCTCGGCCGAGTAGCCGCGCAGGTCAACGAACAGGATGCCGTCGAGGAAGTTCGTCCCCACCAACTGTGCAGCCATGACCGCAAGCGTGGTCTTGCCCGAGCCCCCGAGGCCGGTGACGACGACGACCCGGTTGTCCTGCGGTGCGGCGATGACGTTGGTCAGCAGCTCCAGCTTCGGCCCGTGACCGACGAAGTGGCGGGGGGCGGCGGGCAGAGCAGAACGGTGCATGGACTTGGCCCGGCCGGTGGTGAACAGCGCCAACAACTGCCCGTTTGCCCGGAGTGCGCGATCATAGGCGTTGACGAGGTCGAACGAGGGGTTCTCCTTGTTGTTCTCGATCTTGCTCAGATGCCCCTTGCTGTAATCGATCATCCTGGCGAACTCGGCCAGCGAATGGCCGCGCCGGTCTCGCCAGCGGCGCAGGTCCGAGCCGATGTGACGCATCAGTGGGATCTCCTGTGGTGAAGGTGGTAGTCCGGTCCACGATTCACGGCCGTGGACCGGACGGGTGGCTACCCGAGCAGGAACAGCGGGGCGTCGAGCACGGTGGGGAGCAGGTGCGTGTGCATAGGTCTTCCCTTCGGCAAAGCGTTCGCGCACGCCGTCGTACGACAAACGAATCACTGGTGCTTGGGTCGGTCGACCGGTCGGTCTGCCCAATCTTGGGCGAGCCAGGCGAACGCGGTGAAGGGGTTTCCAGCGGGGAAACGGTTTCGGTACACGACAGGACCTCTGCCTGCGGCGTTTCAGGGGTTTCCGAAACGGTGCGCCAGCCATTCGGCGCAGTGGCGATCACGTCGCCCGCCGGTACACTGCGCGACCAGGGCATCGCACCGGGGGTGGACGGATGGACACGGTTAGCGACAGGCGAAGTGGCAATACCGAGACCCTGTTCAATGAATTGAAGTTGCTGCGCAAAGGGTTTGGAATCAACGGTTCTCAACCGATCGACGAGTTCGGGCCCGTGGTTCGCCTGGTCAGCGGCGCAATCGAGAGCGACACCGAGTGGCAGACCCGCCAGAAGATCCGCGCCACGTTCGACCGTCTGTCCGACGGTTTGAGGGAGCCGTACCGGACTGTCGCCCGTGCGGCGCTCGGCTTCGACGCACCACCCTTGGTCCGCTACACCGAGCGTCTGGTGGCCCTGGCACCGCAGGTGCCCGCGCTTAACCTGAGCCCGCGGTCGCTGCAACGCCGCAGCGACGAAGCGCTGCGGTTGCTCGCCGAACGCGCGCTGGCCGAACAGCGCGCCGAGGTGGCCGCCCGGAACCGGGCACCCTGGCATACCACTGTTCTGCGGACGAGAGTGCTGCTGGACCAACCGGAGGTCGAGGTGATCGAGACACGCAGGTTCACCAGCCATGTGAGCGGCCTGGACGTGATCCGGCACTCCCTCACGGTCGCGCCGCCCGGAACGGACGACCGCGACGCCGTGGGTGGACTGCGACTGCGTATGCTCTCCGGCGGAGAAGTGACCGCCACCCGGCGCGTCGCCGCCACTCGCGTCGAGTTCGACCTGCGACTCAGCCGCGTACTCGATGCCGACGAGGAGCACGACATCGAGTTCATGGTCGGGGTGCCGGTCATGTCGCCGTACTACGTCTGCACACCGGCCTACCCCTGCGAACTGTTCGACCTGCGGGTTCGGTTCGGCCGCTCGCGCGGGCCGAGCCGGGTCCAGGTAGTCGACGGCGCCTTCGCCCACGAGGCGGGCGACCCCACGGTGCGCCGAGCCACCGTCGGCCTGGACCCGGTCGGCGAGGTGCGGCACGTGTTCCGTGACCTCGCGCCGTACCGGTCCTACGGCCTGCTGTGGGCCTAGCGGCACCAAAGCCGGCCCTAGCGCAGGATCGGATTGCCCCACGCCAACTCCGGCAGCCGCGATGGCCGCCAGTCCGCATCCGCCCCGCGCATCAGGTCATTGGCGACTGTTCGCCATGACCTCGACATCTCCAGCCGCAATCGCAGCGCGCCCGCGACGTCGACCCTGATCATCTCCGGGGTCCCGGGCAGCACCTGGCGTTCGAACTGCGCGACCCCGTCGACGTGGACCTTGAAGAGTCCGACCTGAGACCGCTCGGTGTCGTCACCGAGCACCCCGATCGCCGAGCACATCGTCTGGAACCGGCCACCGAGGTCCAGGTCCAGGAAGCCCGTGGCTTCGGTAGATACCGAACTCGGTCGCATGACGATGCTGTCGGCGTACCGCACCCCTTTGAGGACCGCGTCGCCCGACCGGAGGTCTGGCGTGCTGAGCACCCAAGGCATCCGCGCCACCGTCAGCGGTTCGGCCGGCGGTGTCGTGCGCGCTCCCCCGCGCCACACACCGCGCTCGGGCATCTGGTGGCGGCCATCGCCGGTGATCGCGGCGATGAGGTCGGCCACCCCGTCCTCGGTGAACTCCGAGATTTCGAACCTCGTAGTGGAATAGGCGTTGAGAAAGATGGGGATCTCTTCGATCGAGCGCCCCGGGAGTACCACCGGGAGGATCCGCTCGGTCTGTTCCTTGAGGTTCCTCGTGAGGTTGTCACGAAGAATCGCGGCCTCAAATTGAGCACCCCGGCCCTCGTGGGGCGATGCCATCCCGTCCGCTCTCTGTTTGAACTTCGGTGATGCGATCACCAGGATGAAGTTCGCCTCGGAGAGCTGTTCGATCGCCCACAAGGACCAGTCCCGGCGGACGTTGTCGTACCAGAGGTCCACATGCACGTCGAGGCCCATGCGCATACGGAGGAAAGTCGCTAGTCGGTGCACTTGCTGTTGATGCTCGGGCGTGTCATGGGAATAGCTGATGAACACGCGCGGGGCCGCATCGTCAGTGCCGCCCACGGGTTCCCGAGCAGAGAGGTTCCCGTTGGTCACATCACCGATCGTGCCTCCTCCGGAGCTATGGCGCAGCGACCGGACACGCAGTTGTCCAGAAACTGTCGTACATGTGTCGAGTTTTTCCTCTGGGCCGCGCTCGGCGCCGTCGCCTACTATTGCGGCCGAATCGCCGTCACCGGTGCGTGTCCACGAGCTCGATCTCGCGGACACGGGAGGAGTTGGAGTGGCAGACCGACTGGGGCACAAGCAAGCTGCGGTCATGTTCATCCTTATGGCACTATCGAGGGAGGTTTCGAACACCGAATTGCGCGACACCGTCGGGTTTCCCCTTGACGGCGAGGAGCGGCGCGACCTCAACAACAGGAGCTTGGTGGAAAGCACCAGGCCGAAGCCGACGAGTTCCTTCGTGCACCGACTGACAAACAAAGGTTTGATGTGGTGTCAATCGGAGATGAAGCACGGCGAACCCACGCCGCCACGCCCGCGCAGCACCCTGGCGATCGCCCTGTACACGCTGCTCGGCGCGCTCGAGCAGTACCGGCAGCGTGAAGGGCTGCGGCTTGAGGAGATCTTCACGCCGGAGGTCGAACTGACCGAGGCTGAGATCGTTGAGCGGGTCCACAGCGCCTACTACAAGCTCGCCAGGGGATCGCGCGCCTGGGTGTCGCTGACCGACATGCGGGCGATGCTCGTCCAAGCGCGTCGGGAGGACGTCGATGCGGTGCTGAAGGAACTCGACCGGTCCGGCAAAGCGCACCTGGTTCCGGAATCCGACCGCAAAGTGCTCACTGATGCCGACCACGCCGCCGCGATCCGACTCGGCGGCGAGGACAACCACCTGATCTCCATCGAGGCGTCATGACCGACCGGCGTGCGGCTCTGGCCTCGCTGCGGATCAACTGGGCCAACACCCCCGACGATGTCTGGCAGGACTCCGCGTGGCACGTCGACGCCCTACACGCCGAGGCGGTGACGGCCATCGACAACGCCGTCGCCGACGCGCGCGGCAGCATCGGTCCCAGTCCGATCGGCCTGGTCCTGCAGGGGCAGAAAGGAGTGGGGAAGACGCACCTGCTGGGTCTGGTTCGGCGGCGGGCGCACGAGCAGGGCGGTTATTTCTTCCTCAACGACCTCACTGCGGGCGACGCGTTCTGGGAGAACACTGCCGAGTCACTGCGGCGCGGGCTCTCCCGCGACTCAGACGACGGCACCACCCAGTTGAGCCGGTTCCTCAGGCGTGCCTGTGAGCGCGGTCGCGTCAACCCAGACGTGTCCACCCGTATCGTCGACGGGTGGCCGGTAACGCGGGAGGACCTCGACGCGTTTCTCGCGGGCCTGCGCACACTCGACCGGCAGGTCGCGATCGAGTGTTCCGACACCGCGCGGGCGATGGTGCTGTACGCGCGGCACGACCCCGAGACAAGCTACGTCGGTGAATGCCACCTGACCGGGGTCGACGAGAACAAGTCCGATGAGCGGACTCCTTGGGGCATCCGGGCCACTCCCAAACCCGCCATGACCCGGGTCCAAGACATCACCCGACTGCTGGCGCTGAGCGGGCCGGTGGTAATCGGTGTGGACCAGCTCGACACCCTGATCGCCCAGTCCCAACGGCACGGCAGCGACTCTGGTCCGGCTGGGGAACTCCTGGTTGCGAGGATCGCTGACGGCTTGATGCGGTTGCGCGAGCTCACCCGGCGCACGGTGACCGTGCTGATGTGCCTGCCCCGCACCTGGTCGAGCATCGGCGCTGCGGCATCCGACACGGTGAGCGACCGGTTCCGCGAGTCGCTCATCCTCAACCGCGTCGCCGACGGCGATGTCGGGCGCGCTCTGGTCGAACGGCGCCTGTCCGTCGCCTACCAGGCGACGGGCTTTGACCCGCCGCACCCGACCTGGCCGGTCGCGCCCGAGGCCTTCGAGGGGGGCTGGGAACAGCAGACGCCGCGCGAGCTGTGGAAACGGCTCAGCACTCACATCGACGCGAGCCTGCGGGCAGGCGAGATCAGCGAACTGACTACCTTCACCGACGACGGGCGCGCTGCAGACCGGGACCACGCGGCGGTGGACCTGGCGGTCGAGCCGGGTCGGTTTGATGAGCTGAATGAGGAGTTCGAGAAGCTGCGGTCGGCTGTGAACGTCGAGTCGCTGCTCGACCCGGCCGCCGAGGACGGGGTGGTCCGCGCGGTCCTGTCCGCCGCTCTGCGCTCGTGGGTCACCGAGCTGGGCGGGCACCGCATGGAATGGGAACGTGGTCCCGACGCGAGTGACCTGCACGTCCGGCTGATCCACACGGTGGACGAGGCGTCCGATTTGACTGAGCAGTGGGCGTTCCGGATGATCTCGGCACCGCATCACAACGCCGTGCTCAGCCGCCTGCGCAAGGCCAAGTCCGCGGCAGGGCTCGAGATGGGTGGCAGCAATCGCCTGGTCATCATCCGCAACGGTCACTGGTCCCAGGGGCCGACCACGTCCGCAGAGGTTAAGGCGTTCGAGGCGGCCGGTGGCACGCGGTGCATGATTTCGGACGACGATCTGCGGACGTTCTGGGCGCTGTCGCAGATCTGGACGGAGAGCGCGGAATTCCTCGCGTGGCTGGTCGATCGCAAGCCCGCGAGTAGCTCCGAGCTACTGTCGAGCGTGTTGCCCACCGTCGTCGAGAGTGGTGGCGGAGCCCGAACCGCACCGCTGTCGAACACGGTGCCGCTGGGGACCGCGGCAGACGGCCGGGCGGTGACCGTTGAGCTGGCCGAGCTGCGTCAGCACGCCGCGGTGTTCGCCGGTTCGGGCTCCGGCAAGACTGTGCTGCTGCGCCGCATCGTGGAGGAGTGCGCCCTGCGTGGAGTGTCGGCGATCGTGCTGGACCCGAACAACGACCTCGCGCGGCTCGGCGATGCCTGGCCGGATCCTCCCTCGGCCTGGGCCGCCTACGACGCCGACCTGGCGCGACGCTATCTGGACGAGACCGATGTCATGATCTGGACACCCGGCTGGACTGCCGGGAGGCAGCTCACGCTGCGGCCGCTGCCGGACTTCACCGAGGTCCTCGGCGACCCCGACGAGTTCGAGGTCGCCGTCGAGATGGCAACGGGGACCTTGGGGGCGCAACTGCGGATCACGGGCACTACGGGGCGTGCGAACATCCGGCGAGCCGTGCTGCGGGAGGCGATCACTCACTACGCGACGAACGCTGCGAGTGGTGCGAGTGGTTTGCCCGGCTTGATCGCGCTTCTGTCCGATCTACCGGACGACGCCAGCACCCTCAACGACAGTCGCCGCATCGGGGCCGAACTAGCCGAGGCTCTCAAGGCAGCGATGGTGAATGACCCGCTGCTGGCGGGGGGCGGCGAACCGATCGACCCCGGCGTGCTCATCACTCCGCCCCAGGGCAAGCGCGCGAAGGTATCAGTAATCAGTTTCATCGGCCTGCGCGCGGAGGAGCAGCGGCGCAACTTCGTCAACCAGTTGCAGATGGAACTGTTCGCGTGGATCAAACGCAATCCGGCGGGCGACCGCCCCCTAGGTGCTCTGTACGTGATGGACGAGGCTCAGTCCTTCGCCGGGGCGGGGTCGATGACCGCCAGTACACATAGCACGATTGTGCTGGCCTCACAGGCCCGCAAGTACGGCCTCGGCCTGGTTTTCGCCACCCAGGCACCAAAGGGTTTGCACAACCAGGTGGTGGGGAACGCGATGACCCAGTTCTACGGCCGCCTGAACAGCAACGTCCAGATCGATGCGGTGAACGACCTCGCCCGAGCGAAGGGAACGCCGGTCAAGGACATCTCCCGCCTGGCACGCGCGCAATTCTACCTCTCGGGTGAGGCATCCGGCTTCCACAAGATCACCACACCGCTGTGCCTGACGCACCACCCCGCCGCGCCGCTCAGCCCGGAGGAGGTGGTCGAACGCGCCCATGCCGCCAGAAAGAACCTATGACGAACATGTCCCTACACCCTCGAACTGAGCCTCTGCACTCATCCTGGACGGTTCGACGCCTTCGACACTAGGGGCCACGACTCGACAGGGACGAACGGCGGTGTCGATCCGCAAGGCACCTTCGTATTATCTGGGCCATCCTTGTTTTCGGTCGACGCGTTCTTTCTCTGTGCGGACCGCCACGCAGCGACCCGCGCGACTGCCTGAGGTTCCCCCGATAACCCGAGGCGGTTGTCACCTGGATCGGGTCGGTGATGCCGGGATGGCAGTCGGTTCGGCCTGGGTGGCGTGCCAGGCGGCTTCGTACTCGTCGGGGCTAAGCCTGCGCAGCTCGGAAAGACATCGTCGCTGGTAGAGCGAAGGCTTCACCGTCTTGAGAGCATGTCCGGGTGATCGTGTCCCTGCTGTACAAGATAACCCTGTACCTGCCAAGAACTCCATTCATGCAGGTAAAGGGAGGCATCGCCAATGCCAGACCACTACAACCACTGCCACAGCCAGCCACCCATCAAGCAGCGGTCACCCGACTCGACATCCGCCGACTACAACGACTGGGCGGCATCCTCAATGAATACCACTATGCTGCCTGACCTACACGGATGACATTTTCGGCAGGCATCGACCACGACGCTGCGGTGCTGTACGGGTGCGTTCGAGCCGAGGCTCGTCGATCCGACCCAGACGCCGTACCTACGGTCGCAACTACTGCTGCTGTGGCTTCCACGCATGCCTGCAGGCCCAAGAGGCTTCAATGCACGGCTGTTGCAGGAGCGCTACTTCCGGCGTAGCCGTCGTTCGGAGACGCACTCGATGAGGACTTCTCGATCATCCATCGCCTGCCGAGGAATAAGCGCAAGCCCTCTGCTGCCGTGGGGCTGGTGGTGTGCTTCCGAAGACGGCTGGCGACGTCCGCCACGCAAGCCCATTCGTCGGCGCCGATATCAGGGTCGGCCATCATCTCCCGTACCGCCTCGGCAACGAGGTTGCTCGCCTTCCAATTGGGTGCCGTGACCTTGCCGAACCGCTGGAACGCGACGACCGGTAAGGGCTCGAATCTCCAGATCGTTCCCGACCGCTTGGCAATCATGCGACAACGGAGTCGGGACAGCGCCGGTCCGGGGTCGCGCTGCTCGAGTGTCCGAAGAAGTCGTGCGGGTATCGTGAGCGAGCCAGTCAGAAGTATGACGCTCAGCACAAGCCTCTCGTCGTGGCAGAGGCCGTCGATCAGGGACCGGAAGGGTGCAGCAAGCGTGGCCAAAGACGGCGTCATGCTGGTGAGCTGCGTTGCGTATTCGGCGTAGGAGAGAAGCCCTTGTCGGTCTTCAAGGTGATGGGCTGCGGTCACAAGCGCACCCGCGTGGTGGCCGAGCAGATGTGCCACTTTGGAAAGTGCAGTCGATTCGCCGTCGTTCTCGGGCGGCCTGCGGCGGGAGAGGACGGCAACGGCGTCGTGGTGTGCCATCGGGCCCAGTTCGATCACTGGCATGCGAACGTCGAAGAGATTCTCATTGCTCACGAACACTGTTCGCAGACCGGGTGGCGCAGCGTACTGGCCGAGTGCAACAACATCCAGGTGCGCCGGCACGTCGTCGACGACGAGGACGCCTGGGTGGTCGGGACCGCACAGTCGACCGAAGCGTTCCAGGGCGGATACGTAGGCGTCCACCGCCATGGCTGACGTTGCGGTGCCGCTCAGGCTGACCCACCACGCTCCGGCCGGGTGTGCGCCGTGGAACCGTGTCACGTAGGCTGCGGCGAGCGCTGACTTGCCGGAGCCGGGAAGACCGCAAATCGATGCGGCGGCAGTGCTGCGCCAGGCCTGGGTCATCGGAAAGGTCGGCGCGATCAACCCGCTGTGAAGTTCCCACAATTCGCGGTACCGACCGACGAATCCGAAGGTGTCAGTGGCGTGGGGACCTGGTCGCATGAGGGGCCCCGACGCTCCGATGCCGGTCGGGATCGGAGCCGTCCGCGCCTTGATCTCCCGTGCCAGTTCGTCGAGCGCCCCGTCAGTGGTCGCCGGTCGCGCGAACAGGGCGTCGGCGAGCTCTGCGGGTGCCAGATGGCGGTTGTTCGGCTCCGGGTTGATGACCATGACCCTGCGGAGCGCGTCGCCTTCCCGCTGTCCGGCGAGAAACGCGATCATCAGCTCATGTTGACAGGCGGCCCTGATCGCATAGTCGGCAGAGTAGTACGCGACCAGGGTCTTGGAGGATGCAAGGGCGTTCGCGATGCTGCTGCTGATGCCGGTGAATCGGGTGATTGAGTCCTCGTCCAGGAACACCCGCACGCCGATTCGGCGCAGCGCCCTCGCCAGTGCCCTCACCGGCGTGCGGTCCGAGCCGCTGCGCGACAGGAACACGTCGAACCGGGGTGTTCCGGCGTCGCTCGACACGTGGCTGCTCCTTCCTCCTACCCGGCACGGTACCGGGTCTGCAGTCCTCGGCATACCGTTACATTGTCTCCATTGAAATGTGTAACGCCTGGGTCGACCCGCCTCCGTTCAGAGCGCTTCCTGCAGCGGCGAGAACCCGCTAAGCTGCCCCCGGCGAGAGGAGGCCTGTTCGATGCCCGGTGACGACATGTTCGGGGCCCGACTGCGAGAGCTGCGGGTGGGCAACGGGCTGAGCCTCCGGGCACTGAGTCGCGTCATCCATTACAGCACTGCGCAGATCAGCCGGGTCGAAACGGGGATCTCGCGTCCGACGGTCGAATTCGCCGTCCTTTGCGACAGGGCTCTCGACACCGGCGGCGAACTGGGAAGGCTCGCGGCAAGGAGTGCGGCTCGCCCTCGGCGTGCAACCCACCCTTCTTTTGCCCCGCCTCTGGAGCCGACTCACTTCGTCGGTCGTCACGATGACGTCACCAGCCTCATTCAGTACCTCAAGCCCTCCGACGGCAACAGATCACCTGATCACGCGCGGATATGCGTCCTCCACGGTATCGGCGGAGCGGGCAAGACCGCGCTGGCAATCCGATTAGCCAGACTGCTCCGGGACCAGTACCAAGACGGCTGTATCTACGTCGATCTGGAGGGCTACCGTCTCCACGGCAACCCTCATGCATCATCCGATGTAGTCGCCTCGGTCCTCCGCCAGTTGGGGGTACCCGGCGAGCTGATTCCGGATGACGTCGGCGAGCGCGCTGCCCAGTATCGGCAGTTGATGTCTGATAAGCGCGTCCTCCTGATACTCGATGGAGTCAAGTCGAGCGATCAGGTGCGACCTCTGATACCGCCGATACCGACATCGGCCGTCCTAGTGACCGGTCGCGCACAACTCACTTCGCTGGACGACGCCCTGCAATGGCAGGTGAAGACGCTGGACCGGAAGTCCGCGATCCACCTCTTCCACCTGGTTGCCGACCTGCCTGAAGATTTGGCCGATCGTGGTGACCCGGAGTTGGTCGGCTCCATCGTGGAACTCTGTGGCCGCCTTCCGCTCGCGGTCCGGATCGTAGCGGCCCGGTTCCGGGACAACTGGTCTAGAACTCTCGAAGACGTGGCTTTGCGGCTCACCGACGAGAAGTCTCGTTTTGAAGAGCTTGACGACGGCGAGCGGAGCATGATGGGCGTTTTCTCGGCGTCCTGCGCTTCCCTTTCTCCGGACCAGCATCGGATTCTGGTCCTCATTGCACACCACCCGGGAAGTCGAATCGACACGCCGAGTGTGGCGGCGTTGGAAGACCGCTCCTCAGCCGACGCCGAACTCGTCTTGGACCGACTGAAACGCGCTGGATTGCTCGAACACCACTCCAGGAATGCATACCGGCTGCACGACCTGTTCCGCGCGTATCTGCGCCGGACCTGGACGGATGCCGTGTCCGCCGAAGAACTCGACGTCGCACGACGCAATCTCTTCGAGTATTATGTTCGTGCGGCGGACGCGGCGGACAGGGCTATCGTCCCGCACCGCCATCGAATAACCTTGTCACTTCAGGGCGAGTCCCGCACTCAACCTGACTTCGCGGACTTCGATTCCGCGATGGCCTGGATGAGCGCCGAACTGGAAAATTTCCCGATACTCTTAAAGTACATGACGGATGCCGGGTACGACGAACTTTGCTGGCAATTCGCCTACTGCTTGCGCGGATACTTCTACGAGGCCAAGCAGTGGGATGTCTGGGTAGACTGCTACCACGTCGCCGCCGATGCCGCGGCTCGTACGCGCGATCGCCGAGCGGAAGGTCTCATCCTCAACAACCAGGGCATGGCGCTGTCCAGGTTGGGCAGGCACAGGGAAGCCGAGAAGTGCTACGTGATGGCCGAGGGCGCGTTCCGTGACGTGAATGACGTCCACGGGGAGATCAACGCGGTCAAAAACCGTTCCTGGCTGTACTACTACGAGGCCGACTACGAGAACGCGCTGCGGTTGGGTCGCCGGTGCTATGACTTCTACCGATCCGACCAGGCGGAATGGCACGCTGCCATCGCACTGCGTTGCGTCGCACGTGCCGAACTCGAACTCGGAATGCTGGAGGAAGCCACCGCGGACCTGCGCACGGTCCTGGCCGACTACGAACGGCTCGGGTTCCGGCCCAAGCAGATCGCCAAGGTCTACATCGATCTGGGGCGCGCGGTGATCGGCGGCGGCGACCGGGACGGCGCCATCGACTATCTCAAGGCCGCCATCGACCAGGCACGATCCGGGTCCGGGATCTATGAGGAGGCGATCGCTCTGGAGTCGCTGGGAGACATCGTCTCCTCCTTCGGGAAACACGAGGAGGCCGATCAGCACAAGACGGCCGCCCTTGACCTCTACTCCGCGATCGGCGCACCCGAGGCCAAGCGGCTTCGGCCCAGCGTGGCCCGCCCCGCTTCGACAGAACCATCGTTAAAGGCCGGTCGAACGGAAGGGCCGACCGTGCTCGCGGTCGCAACCGAGTGGTCGTCCGGTCATGGCGGCCTGAGTACCTTCAATCGGCGGCTGTGCGTCTCATTGGCTGAGGCAGGCGCCGAAGTGTTCTGTTATGTGCCCGTTGCGTCGGATGCCGAGGTCCGAGATGCCGCGGTGGTCGGAATCGAACTGGTCATCGCCAAACGCACCCCTGGCGAACCGCGTGACAAGTCGTTGACCCGACGACCGGCACTGCCCGCAGGTGCCGTCCCGGACGCCGTCATCGGGCACGGCCGGAAGACAGGGCCGGCGGCCGTGCGCATCGTCGAGGACTACTTCACCACAGCGCGGCGGGTTCACTTCATGCACACTATCGCCGACCACGTCGAGTTCGACAAGGTCGCCCCGGAGCCGGGCCTCATGGAACGGGGTGAAGAACGCGTCGAAGACGAGTGGGAGCTCGCCAGGGGTGCCGCGCTCGCCTACGGAGTCGGCCCTGTGCTCCACGACCGGCTGTGCGTCGGCCTCGGCGGCTACCCCGGAGCCCGGACACCATTGCGGTTCGACCCTGGGTTCGACATCGCCGAGCCGGGACTGAACCATAACTCGCCCCGTGGTGGCCGGGTCGTCCAAATCCTGATAGCTGGCCGACTCGGCGAGAGCGAGGCTGACATCAAGGGCCTCGACCTGGCAGTTCGTGCGATCGCCTATCTGCTCGAACTGAGGGATCCACGAGAGCCCGAAATCGAACTGGTGATCCGGGGCGTTCCCATCGGTGGCGAGGCACGCCTGCGAGAACTGGTCGAGGTCTGGACCGACGGCAAGCCCGTACGAATACTGCCTCGTGCGTACACCGCGCGTGCGGAGGTCGTCGAACAGGACATGCGACGGGCCACGCTGGTCGTCATGCCCTCGCGTACCGAGGGCTTCGGGCTTGTAGGCCTGGAGGCGATCGTCGCCGAGAAGCCGGTGTTGGTCAGCGGGTCGAGCGGCCTCGGGGTGCTCCTCGACGAACTCCTTCCACACAATGTGGCCGGTCGGGTGGTGGTACCGATCAAACGCGACAAGTTCGACGTCCGGCGTTGGGGTGAGGCAATCAGGTCAGTCCTCATGAATCCTGAGGCCGCCGGCGTCACTGCGGCCACCGTCCGCGAGGTGATGGCGAGCAAACGGACCTGGGAGATGGCAGCAAAGGGCTTGCTCGATGCGCTGCGGACCGCGCCCATAGCAGCAGGCACGGAAATCGGAATGCCAGAATAGGCAGCGGTTGTCGAAGGTGTGCCGCTCGAAAAGGCATCGTCGCTAATAGAGCGTATGGGGTGCCAATAGTCGGCCACACGGTCTGACCTGCGGTTAGGTGTATGAGGCCATGACGTTGGTGACGCCGTCGTGGAGCCGGGTGACTGGCGGTTGGTTTCCAGCGGCAGTGTGTGGTCGATGTAGTTGTAGTGCACGTTCCAGACGGCCTGTGGGATGCCAGACCTCTGCGCTGAGGCGCTGAGCTGCGGCAATCGCGCACTACGTGCTGCAGGAGCATGATCGTGAGGCGTGGCACTACGACTGGTGTACCTGATCTTCGTGCGGCTCGTCGGCTGGCTGGTTCTGCTCGGCCGGTCATCGGCGGCCAAGGACGTGGAGCTGCTGGTACTGCGGCACGAAGTCGCCGTGCTACGTCGGGTCAGTCCCCGCCCGCGGTTGGACTGGGCCGATCGCGCGGTGCTCGCCGCGTTGGTCCGACGACTACCCGACCGGTTACGGCAACACCGGTTGGTGACACCGGGCACCGTCCTGCGGTGGCACCGGCGTCTGGTCGCGAGGAAGTGGACCTACCCGAACCGCACCGGCCGACCTCCGATCGACGACACCATCGTGGCGATGATCGAACGGATGGCCCTGGAGAACACCGGGTGGGGCTACCGCCGGATCCAGGGCGAGCTGCTCAAGCTCGGCCATCGGGTAGCCGCGTCAACGGTTCGCCGTGTGCTCAAGCGCCTGCGGGTACCGCCCGCGCCCCAGCGTGACACCGGCATGTCATGGCACAGATTCCTGCGCGCCCAGGCAGCTGGCCTATTGGCCTGCGACTTCTTCCACGTCGACTGCGCCGTCACCCTCAAGCGCGTCTACGTGTTCTTCATAATGGAGGTCGCCACGCGTTACGTGCACATCCTCGGCACCACCACGAACCCGGACGGCCCTTGACCACGCAACAAGCCCGCAACCTACTCATGGACCTCGGCAACCGGGCCGACGACTTCCGGTTCCTGATCCGCGACCGGGCCGGACAGTTCACCGCCTCGTTCGACGCGGTCTTCTCCGCCACCGGCATCCAGGTCGTGAAGATCCCACCACGGTGCCCGCAAGCCAACGCTTACGCCGAACGGTTCGTCGGCACCGTCAGACGCGAAGCCACCGACCGACTGCTCATCATCAACGAACACCACCTGCGGACCGTGCTGGACCGCTACGTCTCCCACTACAACCACCGCCGACCACACCAAGCCCTACAACTCACACCACCGCGACCAGACCGGCCGATCGCAGAGCCGGGCTACACCTCGACACGCCGCCGACCAGTCCTCGGCGGCCTGATCAACGAGTACGAACCCGCAGCCGCCTAACCGCAGGTCAGACCATATAGCCGACTTCTGGCACCCCACACGATCTGCCGCGCGATCGGACGTCCCGTCGGAATGCCGCCCATGATGGCCGCTACGCGCAGAACATCCACGCGGCCACCACCGGGCACCACCCGTGTTGACCGGTAGCGGCGTGCGCGCTGCTCGAAATCACCGACTGGAAGCACCCGGACAGCACCGCCGCGCACGTCGACCACGACCAGGAAGAACACCCGAACGGAGGACACGATTCGCTTTAGCCAACGCGACCCCATTTCGCCCCGCTCGATCCGATCCTCCCAAAATCCTCCCAAACCCCGCGTTACCGACCAGTACAGACCATTATGGACAGTCATCCCAAGATCGACACGAGCACGCGAAAAAGCCCGCTGACCTGGTCTTTCATCCAGATCGAGCGGGCTTCTTCAGACCGTCGGGACGACAGGATTTGAACCTGCGACCCCTTGACCCCCAGCGGGACAAGGGATGTCCACAGTGGCCCGTTCAGGTCCGTTGTGGCTGGTCGAGTCCGGCGGCAGTCCAGGTCAGGGCCTCCAGTCCGGCCTCGTCTAACAGGTTCGTGAGACGCCTGTGAGACGGGACCCGAGCACCAGAGGTCCTGTTCATGAGGAACACCATCCCTTTCAACGCGCCGAATCCGGCGTTCGTCGTGCCACTCCGACGTCCGCCGCGTCGCATCCGACCACCGTTCGATATGGACGGTCCTGGGCGCTTTGACGCCCCACAGGCGAGTGAGACTGCTGAGCAGTGGCGTGCTCGTCAGCACGCCGACCGAGTTGCCGCGCTCCTTGAGCCGCTGGACGGCATCGTTCTGGGCGAGCACGACCGGGACGTCGTCGAGTGGTTGGCCGACCGGGACACGTCGGTGGTCGGCACCGTCGCCAGCCTCTTCCACCGGGTCCGCGCCGTGGGCGGTGCTTGGTGAGCATCGAGGCGATCACCTGGGCGCTCAACCACGCCCCCATCCCCCGCGACCGACGCGACGCCTCATCGCTGGCCGTCGTCCTGCTGGGCCTGGCGAACCACGCCGACCCGTTCGGCCGCAACGCCTTCCCCGCCGTCTCCACGCTGGTGCGCTACACCCGACTGTCCGAGCGGTCGGTCCAGTACGCGCTGCGGGCGCTGGAGGAGCTGAAGTTGATCGACCCGTCCGACCCGACGATCGTCGCCGCATATGTGAAGCGCTCCGACCGCCGCCCGCGCGGATGGGACCTGGCCATGCACCGCGCCGAAAGGCCTGTGGACAACTCAGCGGACGAGGTGCAGAGTTTGCGCCCCGCTGACCAGCACAGGGTGCAAACGCGACCCCGCGGGGTGCAAGCAGCGACGGCACGAGGTGCAAACACTGCACCCGAACCGTCCTTTAACCGTACGAAGAACCGTCCTTCGCCGAGCGCGCCCGGTGGGCGCTCGGCGGTGCCGCCGGAGTGTGGGCAGTGCGACGCCCGCCCCGGTGACCCGGTCAGCGCCCGCGTGGTCTGGCAGGACGAGGACCGCACGCGGTCGGTGCCGTGCCCGCACTGCGCGCCGCGCCGGAGCGGGGGTGGCCGATGAGCCGCGTGCATCTCACCTACGCCGAGCCCGCCACCCTGGCGCACCCCTGCGGCTGGATCTCCCCGGCGCATTGCCTGGAGAACCGGGTGGCCGCCGAGCGGCTGCGTGATGCGACCAACCTGTTGTCCGGCCGCAACGCCGCCGCGCGCCGCATCTGGCGCATCGTGGACTGCCCCGGCGGGAACTGCGAGGTGCGGCGATGACCACCCTCATCCCCTTCCCCGAACCGGGCGACGACGACGTGCGGCGCGCCGTGACCGAACTGGAGAGGTACGTCGCCGGGCACGCCCCGGTCGTGTCCGATGCAGCCCCGGTCGTCGCGCCGCCGTCTGCCACCAGGCGGGTCCGGGAGTTGCGTGCCGAGGTGGACGAGGCGCACTCCCTGTTGGAGTTGCAGGCGGACGCCGCGCCGCTGCTGGTGGACACCGACCGGGTGCGCCGCAGCCGCAAACGCGCCGCCGAGGCCGCCCGACTGCACACGCTGGCCCAGGACCCGGCGGCACGGGCCTGGCAGGCCGCGCGGGTGCGCCTGGTACTGACCGTCGTGGCGTTGGTGGCGCTGGTCGGTGCGCTGGGCTGGTCGACCACGGGCGTGCACCACACCTTGACCCGGTCGATGACCGAGCGGGGCGCGGCGTGGTGGGGTGCGTGGGCGGTGGAGCCGGTGATCTCGGCGGTGCTGCTGGTGGTCGTCGGCGCACGGGCCTTCTTGGCGACTCGCGGCCGGGTGCTGCGGCACCGGCACCTGACGGTGGTCGAGTACGGGGCGCTGGCGGTGACGCTGACGTTGAACGTGTGGCCGTACCTGCCGTGGGTGTCGGTGCCGTGGGCGCGGTTCGACACGATGCAGCTCCTCGCACACGCCATCGGACCGCTGGTCGCGGTCGGCGCGGTGGCGGTACTGCCGGTGATCTGGTCCGCGTTCGCGGACCTGGACCACGGCCTCCCGGTAGGCCCTACCGCCGCACCTACCGGCCCGGGGTACAGGGAAAACGTCCTCGACACAGCAGCAGAACAACACGGCGCTACCGGGGATCGGGTGGCTCTACTGGTGAACCGTGCCCGGAGGTTGATCGCCTCTGGCCGGTTGCCCGCCGACCCGTCCGCGACCCGGCTGCGTGAGGCGCTGGGGTGCGGCACCGACACGGCCCGCGAGGTCCGCGACGCCCTGCGTAGGGGTGCCGCGTGAGCCTGACGCGGCAGGAAGACGACGTGGGTGGCGAGCTGATCCCGTTCCCGACACCGCCTCGCGCCCGGTGGGACGTAAGGCGGTGGGTTGACCATCGGGAACAAGCGATCACCTAACTGACCACGCGGGCGCATCGTGACCAGTCCGAACACACGTTCCGCCGCCTCTCCAGGGCCTTCGTGCTGCCACACCTTGACCACCAATCACCCAGCTGCGGTCACTCAGGCATCCGTGTCACGATCGCGCAACGCGACGCCTCGCAACTTCAGACGCGAGCACGCGCGGCGGGCTCGCGCGATTGACCTTTCACCGGACCAGGAGTTTCGGAAGCCGCCGTCGACGGATAGTGGCGATGCGGGCACCGCGCAACAGGATGACGACGCACCTGCGGCGATCCGTCCCAGGCGGGCACGCGACTGGCAGGTGCAAGAGTCAGAAGGTTGAGCGGGACAAAGGCTGAGTACGATCTTGAGAAGCAGAGGCTCGCAGCCTGCGGTTCGGGGTGTCCCCGCCTGCTTCGGACGGCAGCTTGCAGGGCCGCTGTGCAGCCCGTGGGCGATGAGCTTGACGTAACAGTCAACTATGCCTATCCTGACATCCGAGGACTGAGCGCCTACCCCTATCTGTAGGGTGGGCATACAGTACCTGCCGCATCAGTGCGAGCCGACCACTCTGGCAACGAGGGTGGCTGGCAGGGCCTGAGGTTCAAACGGCGGCAGGTTCGGACGGTTGTTCAGTTACTCCCACCAGGTCATGCCCCCAAGGCTTGATCTGCCATGCTCGCACGCGGAGCTGAGGAGTAGCGAGTGAACCCGGACGTCAACCCCGAGGGGCAGTCCAAAGCCAGCGGAGAGCCGGCAACCAGCGGTCCAGACGATCCGCTCGACAGCGTGCAAGCTCACCCAGTCAGTCCTGAGAGTGGCGAGGGCGTGCCCAACATCGGCACGTCTCTCGCCACCTCATCGGCGACTGTAACTTCTGGCGTCGAACTAAGCGGCATGCTGCCCAACTCTAACGACGACTCTACTGAGTCAACTCCCAAGCTGGTGGCCGACGCCACCGATGTCTTGCTCGATACTAACCCCGCTTTCGGCCTTGTCCAGTTGGCGGTGACGAACTTGCGTTCCCGCGGGAGAAGGACGACGGCTGCCGCAGTCAAGACTGAGATGCAAAGACTCTCTGCTGGGGGCTTTAGCGAGAGTGAATACGGCCACAAGAGCTTCCGACACTTTCTAGTGGCCGCAGAAAAGGCCGGGTTCATCGCGGTGCGCCTACCAGCTTACGGGAGCGGGCAGGATGCCGAAATAAGCATGCCGCAGGATGTGCAGCCGCCAGAGTCTTCGACTTCTTCGGTACGATCCATACGGCCGGACATATGGTCGACCTTTTTCGACTACCGTCCAGATATTACTCGCGTTTTCGATCTCCGAACTCATCGAGCGGCGAAGTTTCCGATTGATCCTACCTCACGTGAGTCGAGTGACGTGAGCGAACTTCGCACGCGATTCATGGATCACCCAAACGAATTCCTCGTTATCGAACCAGTTCAGATCGACGAGCAACTGGGCTGGATGAAGGCATTTGCGAGTGAAACGAGCGAACCTGAGCGCGCACTACTAGAGGATGCTCTAAAAAAAGAGAAGCCCCTCGCCGCATTCACGTCAATGGTTCGATCCAACACAAGCCTCACCGAACGTTGGAACCGCTTCAGGCTCGGACGAGTGACCGCTCGCGTCAAAGACTGGATGCAACAACACGGCCTTGAATTTGATCTTTACGATGTAGACTCTTTGACTGGGCGAAAACGCCAACGTGATCAAGGCGGAACCTTCGGTTCGGTGACAAGCAGAACCGATCGAACAACACCAAGGAGCGGCGTGGACTCCGAACAGGTGAGGGCACGCGTTCATCGTGCAGTAGCCCGCATGCCACTGTCCGAATTGCTACAATTGCGAATTCCAGTGGAGTACATACTGGAACCGTGAGCAGACTCATTGGATTTAGTCTGCGCAGTTTAGTTGCAGACTGCCGGATCCTGGACGCGGCACCTAGATTAGGTGGCCGCGAGCACCCCATTGGCTTGGGCATCAAGCTGAAGCACAAATGGGCTATCTCCGGTGAGTCGGATGTTCAACTACCTCGATCATCAGCGGGCCTGATGCGCGTCAAAGAGGCCATCAGAAGCCGACCTCTGGGCGTGGAGGACGATCTAAAAGAGGCCGCTTGGCGGGCACTTCTGGCAGACCCGGGCTTGGTCGTCCCTTTGCGGCCGCCTTCGCCGGAGGAGCTTCTTAACGCTGGAATCGTCCTACCGGAACCAAGTATCCGCCTTCGCCACATTGGATTAGCCACCGTCCTCTCCTCGGAACCAACTGCCGTGAGCCCTGCCGGCTTGGTAAGCGGAGCTCGAGTTGCAGTCGTGGCACGAGTAATCGTTATAGATGGCCCCCACAAGGGGGCATCGCCAGTAGACGCTTCGATAAGTGCACGTTGGGTCGACGAGACGTCTACATTCTCCGCAATTCTAGAGTCTCTGTGGCTTCGAGCCACACCTGCGGCCCAGCAACGTCTCCCTAGCGGAGTCGCACGCAAACGCATTGTAATTCTAATGTGCGACTCCGCGCCCTCCGATTTTAGTGAGGGATTGGTGGTGGACGGCTTGCGAGCCACATCTTCAGTGCTGGATTTCAACGCGCAGATTATCTTGAACCCTAGCAGCCAACGGCCGGAGCTGGCATTTCGCCTCCGCCACGAGCCGCCATCAGTTCTCGCAGTATGGAAGAATCGCGTTCATTCTGCCGAAGCATTTATATCTTCCTACCGGGAGGGCACCGCTCAGCCGCAGGTTGTCGAGCTTGAGGCGGATTCAGCGGCGGACTTTTCTCAAGAGCTACGCCGGGCATTGATCCGCATGCGGAGATTGAGTCCGGCGCTACTGCTACTCCAAGAGATTGACTCGGCTGAAGGCAACGCCGCAAAAGTGGTCGATCTCACGCTCGAAGATCCACCACTTCCTATAGATTCATGGACAAGCAAGAAGAAACACGACCGGTTCGGGCATTTCTATGAGTTCGATAAAGGCCCGCTGTGGTACTCAAAAGTCGTCGCAAGACAAGATCGACACGGCGGCTGCTACTTCAAGCTGCACCGAAGGGTTGGCGAGACGCTTGAGTGGGTGGCCAATCTTGGTCACGATGGGACTCCACTCCCCACTCACAAGGGCCCTGTAGGTAAGTCGATTCCTATGTCTGAACTCCACGGCTAGCGGGATAGCCTCGGCATGAGTTGAATAACCCAGCGGGCTTGCATGAGATGTGATGTCCGTTTTAGTGTGATGCACTGCCATCGGCTCCTCGACGATGATTAACTAGATGCCTGACAATGCTGCACCTGTCGACAACCTCGTCCGCGTAGGTGACGGACGGTTGCAGAGATGGTGTACGGAAGCGGTCGTGATCTCGAACAGTTGTCAATCAGCACGGCATGACGGTCGGCCTTGCTGCCCGACTGGCTTACCTGGGCGTGACCAACGCGTTCGGGTTGCTGGGCCTGCGGCCCATGAGCTATCGGGATAAGGACGCGGAGAGCCTCGCGCTGCGGCACCAGATCACGACCCGGGAGGGTTAAACGGGCAAGACTCGGCCGCGATTCTCCCCCGGCGACCGAGCGTTCTTCGCGATACCACTACCGGCTCTCAGTGGAAGCACTTCGTCGGTTCCGGGTGCCGGTAAAGCCCGGAGGCGGTGCTGCGCCAGCACCGGGACCTTCTCGCGCGCCGCCACGCAGCCAAGTCCTGGGGGTGTCAAAATACTGGACAATGCTGCTGAGCTGCGCCAACCGCGCACCATCCGCGCGTCAGGAACATGATCGTGAGGTGGGCGGCGAGCTGATCCCGTTCGGCGTACACCGCCTCGTGCCCCACAAGACACGAGACGGTGTACTCGGCCGCAGGGCGGATGCCGCACGATGCATCATCGAGTGGCTATCCAGCCAGGACTGGTATCACTTGTGGCTCGTCGCGCTCGTCCTGGTTAAAATTCGTCGTCCTCGACCGTAACCTGTGCGCCAAGCGTCTTGGCCTTCGCCTCGATGGCACCCTGCTCGCCTTCGGCAGTGACGAGGGTGAGGTCCAGGCTGAGCAATTGGTGATCGGCCTGGTTGGCTGGGTCGATGACCTTCCTCAATTCTTGGAGCAGCTGCCATGCCTGCTCACGGGCATCACCACTGGTTATGCTTTTGTTGGTCAAGCGCAGTCGGTACCGTTTATAGACGGTCGGACTGGGGGCGGGCGGCGTGGATTTCGGCTGCCGCCCGCCACTGGGCAACTGACCGCCACTACCTGGCAACTGACCACCGGTCCCAGGCTGCTGACCGCCCCTGGACCGCTCACCGCCACCAGAAGGCTGGGGTGGTGCCACCTGCTCGGCCTTGCGGCGGCGCAGCGTCTGGTTGATCGAGTTGATAGAGATTTGTGTGGAACCAGCTACGGCCAAGCGGTTGCCGTCAGCGTCGATCAGCTCCCAGTCGTCGCTGATCAGCTCATACAGGACGCGACGAATTTCGTCAGTGGAGGAAACCAACGGAAACGCCGGGTTCTTGTAGAACGACTGGACAATCTCGCGGAGGGTCAGTTCACGTCCGAAGTCGGCGAGCAGCGCGGCCAGGTAGCCCGCAGCCAGCCCGGTGGGCTGGGTCGCGCGTCCAGCGTCGACTAGCGCGGTCCAGACGTGGTCACCGTTGAGCGCCGTGCGACTGTCCTCGTCGAACCGCTTGAACTCCACATGCAGGTCACCAGCGCGCACCAGATAGGCGTAATGCTGGTAAGCCCGTTCGACGTCACGGCGCAGCTTTCCGATGGCCTCATCGTGCTTGCTGCGAGCCTCCCGCAGTTCGTCCTCTGTATCGTCGGTCAACTGCTTGATCACTTCACGCCATGCCAGCACCTCTGCGGCTCGCTTGAGCGCGACATCGCGCCGCTGAGTGTTCACGCAGGCGACAACACAGCTAGCGGCATTGTCCACGCGCAGAGGGTTGTCGCCGAGGCCGAGCAGGGCGGTGATGTCCTGCCGGCTGGCGGAGTCCTTACCGTTGAGCAACGTCCAGCGACGCGGGTCGAGCAGCACCAGCTGCGTCTGGGAGCTGTCGATGCCCTCGAACACCTTGTCCAAGGGTGCATCTTGGGCAGGCTTGTCAATGCGCACGAGGTCATCGAACCTGCCCTTGAAGGCCAGCTTGCGCGCTTGCTCCCAGACTAGGTCGCCGCGGGCATTCGGCGGAACGACCGCCATCGCCGCAGTGAAATACATGCGCAGGGTCTGCTTGATCGACAGGTGGTACCGGGCGGGTGCGTTACTCGGCGTAGTGACCTCGAGGGCACCAAGGCCGTCGTCGCCGGTGAGTTTGTTGAAGACCTCCTCGGCGGCAGGATACGGCGCGAGCGCGCCAGCCGGCCCGAAGATCGCCAACAGCAGCTCAGCCTTCGTGGCACCGCGGCGGGCCTGGCTGCGGCTTACGATCGAATAGCACAGCAGGGCAGTCGCCATTCGTACCGCAGGCGCTGGCTGGTCAACGGCGACGCCATCGCGACGTAATGCTGCATCGACGTTGACCGCGCGGCCGCTCCGGCCGTCAGTACTGGTGACATCGGTATTCGCCACGGCTCGGTAGCCCTGGATTGCGCGGTCGTTGCCGAGCAGCAGGCCGGAGGACAGCAACTGCTCGAGCGCGACAGTGAGCGGGATGTCCCCGACGCCGATCAGCGGCGGCGCCCACCGTCCACCCTTGTGCTCGCTGACCCAGTGCAGCGCGGTGCGAGCGAAGATGGCGACGGTGGAGCGGACCCGCTGGAAGCCGGAGACCTGCGACCACTCTTCGCGTACCAATCGCATCAACTCCGGGTGGAACGGGTAGCTAGCCGCCGCGCGCTCCTCGAAGCCCGGCAGCCCGCGATTGGCACCCAGTTTGTCGAACACCTGCTGACGCCAGGCCCCGTCGGCGGCGGCCGTGTACCGGCGAGTCAGGTCTCGAAGTGGCATCTCGCCGTCCGGCAGCTCGAACAGCCGGCGGCGAATGATCGCGGAAAAGTCCTGCGCCTCAGTGACGGCGACGGTCTGGCCGTTGCGCACTAGCCGGGCCCCGACGTAGTCGCGGAAGTCGACGGCCTGCGGCGGGTAACCGCGCTCGTCGAGTTCGGAGCGGATCATCACGACGACAAACGCCACCCAGGGAACGTCATCGCAAGCGTCCATCAGCGCATTAAGGAACGCCTTCTCACTCGGCATCGTGTCGATATGGGCGACGTCGGACAGCGCCAGGATATAGTCCATCAGCTCGTCGAGCAGGATCAGCACCGGCCGTCCAGTATCAGTCAGCGCCTGCTGCAAGGTTCCCTTGTTCGGCCCGCCGGCGATGTAACGCTGGTAGCGGTCCATGTCGCCGCTCACCAGAGCCCAGATGAACCGCTCAAACAGATTGGTCGCCGGGCCGAACACCTCGTTGGTGGCTCTAGGGCTGAAGTAGTCCGCAGTGAGCGTTACGGTGACCGCGTTGGCTAGATCGATCTCACCTGTGCTGCGCGCGGCCTCGGCGTGCACCTGTTGGCCCAAATCGGTGGCGAAGAACTCGTCGGGACTATTGACCATGTGGTACAAACCGACAAGGGCGTGGCTCTTGCCACCGCCCATACCCTGGTCGAGGTGAAACAGCGCGGGAGCGTCGGCATTCGTGCCCAGCCGACGGGCGACCCGGGCGAAGAACCCGACCAAGTTTGGAGTCGGCTCAGTAATGTCGCCGTAGTACTCGACCTTGCGGTAGGGAACGTCGACGGTTTGGTAGACGGCCTTGTGCAAGCTCATCTGTAACTCTCCGATGGAACCATCGGAGGTGCGCACTTCGGGCCGCAGCTCGAGGATATCCGCCCAGTGGGGTGCGGAGTTACTAGTGGTCACGTCTGGTCCTCCCCGAACGACAAGGCCAGTTGTGCCTGCGCGTCCGTCTCTGCCGCGGCGGTCGCGGCCACGTACTCGATCATGGTTCCGATGGTTCCGGCGTTCCGCTGGACGGCGGTAAGGGCCTTCGCAACTGGGTCGCTGGTCGGCAACTGGCGGACGATCTCAGCGACGACCGCCCACAGGTGGGCGTCATTGGCTGGCCGGTCGGCGATCGCTAGGACGGCTGCGACCGCCTCGGTGCCGCCGTCGTCCCATGCCTTCGCCATCGCACGGGCGACCTCGAAGCTCGAAGACCCGTGGCCGACCGCCTCCGGGCTGTCCAGACGCAGTTTGAACCCGCTCCTGCTCTCGGTCAGCAGCCCACGCATCTCCTCCAGCCGGAGATTGTCAGCCTGCGCAAGGAACCTGGCCTCACCCTTCGGAACGTCGGTGCGTCCGTGTAGGCGCTGCCAAAAGACTGCGAAGCGGGTTGGGGCGTCGAATGTCTCCAGCGGCAACTGGTCAAGCTTGAGCGCCGTCGCATCCCGGACTGCGGCGAGGGCCAGAGTGAGGTAACGCTCTAGGCCAGCCTGCTCACCGGTGGGCAACAGAACGCTGCTGTATCGGCCGTAGACCTCCATCGCTGGCCCATAGGCCGCCATCAACTGGTCGGTCAGCGCGAGACCGTCGGCATCCCATCCGCGCACGGCAGCCTTGACAGCCTCCGTCACCTCACGGTCGACCTGCGCGGCGGTAGCGACAGGGCGCACCGGCGCGGCGACCCGGCAGCCGATGGTGACAGTGACCTTGATGCTGGCGACACCTGTGTTGGACGTCTCGGTCCGGGATGGCCAGGCACTCGTTACGACGAAGCCAGCGTCGTGCAGCGCGCCCAGCAGGCGCAGCCAAGCGTCTGGGTCGGAATGCCCGAAGACAACGACGAGGTGCCCGTCGGGGCGCAAGACTCGCCGAGCCTCGTGGAAGGCCCTGGACAGCGACCGCTCGTAGAAGTCGCGATCGTGTCGGATGCCTCCATTGTAGACGCGGCGGACGATGATCTCGTCATCCTTATTCTGCAGGTCGGGAGCCACCTCGGTGCCGATGGTGTCAGCGAATAGGTCTGGCTGCACGTCGACGAGAGCACGTCGGAGCCAAACGTAGAAGAAGTCCGAGGCGTCGGAGTACTCGATCATGTCGTAATACGGCGGATCCGTCACGACTGCGTCTACCGTTCCGTCGCGGAACGGTAGAGCCATAGCATTCTCGCGCCGGAACCGGGCAGGCTTTCCGCGCCGCCTACGCAGGTGCGCCGCTAGCGGCGTCATGCCGGTCTGGGTCAAACCAGCCCAAGTTCCGGGCCCTTCCCCGATGCCAGCCTCGAAAAAGTCAAACTGGAAGGACAAGCTTGCTTCATTGGCAAAGAGGTCTCCGACCTGAACCCGGTTCTGCCCTGAGCCATCTGGTTTACCGTGAGGGCGCAGCCGCGCACCGCGTGTCGCGTAGCGAAGGCCGCGTACGAGGGTTGCTGCGGCGAAGGAAGCCAGGGCGTGCGCATACTCGGCCGAAATGCCAGCGTTGAGTATCTCTAGGTGGCAGGCGCGAATCTGTACGGCGAGAGTGCCGAACAGCAGGGTCTGCCGGTCACACATGAGCTGACCGTAGTTGGTGTAGCCGTAGCCGCTAGCCTGCACCGTATGCACGTTGCCCGTCGGGATGGCCTCATCGGGAACTGCGGACAGGTGCCCGACCTTCGGCAGCAGTTCGGGACGGGCCGACAGGGCTGCGGCCCGCTCGTCCGCGCGCAGTACCCGGAAGATCTTCTTGGTGTCGCCATCGTCCGCGGTGAAGTCTGCGGCGACCAACGGCTCGTCGACGTACTGCCCGACGAAGCCCTTAGCCTTCACCGTTTCCAGGCTGTGCACGTGGCTGCAGAAGGGGCAACGAGCGCTCTTGCCCTTTTTCCCTGCTGACGAGTAGGTCGGCTGTGCGACGGAAGGGCCCTCTACGACCTCAATCCTCCAGGCGTCATCATCGACGATCAGACTCATCGACTGACCAAGATCCTGCGTACGGTGGTAGGGGTGCCGTAGGACGAAACTGCCGATGAGGGGGAACCGGCGATGGCACTGGTCGCACGGCATGGAGACGGTCCAGAGGTAGCCCCACGGACGGCGGCCGTCCGAGTTGGCTGGGTAGAAGTCGGCCAGCGCGTCCCGCATCCGACGGCCGATTTCCTCGTGAAGCAACCGCGCGTCAGAGCCAAGGCGATCAGCATCCGTGAGGTCCAGCTTTGTAGGCGCATCGCTCTTGAACGGGAGAGACGGCTCCGCAGACCAGTCACGGATCGCCCAATCCGCAAGAAGGCGTCCGGCTAGGGTTGCAACTGGGCTCAAGTCGGTGCCGACGGCGGTTGCGCCGACCCGCGCAGCCTCGAGGGGGATGATGCCGCGGCCGGAAAATATGTCGACAACTACGGGCGTGCGGCCCCCGTAGTTGTCGAGGACACAGGCCTCTAATCGCTGGAAGGCGTCAGGGCTGCCGGAGCGGACGGCGTCCTCGACCCACTTTCGCAAGCTATCGTCGTTTGGCAAAAGCGTGGTCAGGACGGCAGCGCGCGCCTGCGCGATAGGACGCGAGGCGAACCACGGAAAAATAGCCTTCTCACTGCGACCGGAGCCAGTAGGCGTCCCAACGGCAGCGTCGACGGTGGTGCAGGGAAACCAATGGTCAATCAAACGTTCGCGCGTGTCACCGACGGTAGTAGGGCAGCCCGTCGCAGTAGTCGCCCGCTCGGTTTCCTCGGTGTTCACTCTTTGCCCTTCATCAGCCGCTTCAGGTCGGTAACCTTGATCTGGAACCGTTCTATGCGCCGCGGTCCGGCAGCCAGTTGCCCAGCCGGATCTTGCGCGCGCAGGACGACTGTGGGCCTGGTCGCGCAATCTGTCACTACGTACAACCAATAGTCCTCGCCACGCTGCTGAGCCTGCGCCCACTCATGCTGCTCGAGCCAGACGGCCTCGAGTCTGGCCTGAAAGCCTTTGACCTCAACTAGTCGCTGCTCGCCTGTCTGCGGATGGCGGGTGAAAAGGTCGTAGCCGACGCCAGCAGTCTGCCGGTCGTCAACGACGTAACCGAGCCTCTCCAACTCTTCCAACACGGTGGCGACCGCGACCGCCTCGCTGTCAGGGTCATAGCCGAGTTCGGTGATGCGGGAACCGGCAGCTACCTGGACCCAGCCGATGAGCCGAGGCGCGGCCCCCGTTACCTTGCCGATGTCCTCCAACTGCCGGAGCCGATCAATCTTGAGCGCGGCAAATACGTCACGCCGCTCGCGGCGGACCTCGGCAGGCAGTTCGTCGAGCTCATCGAGATAGCGGTACTCGACCTGGTCGAGCTGCTCGCGCGCCTTCACCACCCAGGCAGCGCGCTCAGCGCGAACGCGGTCGACCTCGCGAGATAGAGCGACCTGCGCCTGCGCCATGCCCTCGGTACGCACCGCTGGCGGTAGGCCAGCCGCCGGTGTGGACCCGGTGGTGTCCGGCCGCAACGTCATCAGCGATTCCCAGGCGATCTCGAACGCACCTGCGCCGGAGAACCGAATGAGCAGAGGGGCCTTGCGGCGGTGGCGGCGGACACCGTCATGCGCCTCCACCTCGGCGTCGTAGATGAGCAGCATGTATCCGGTCAGCGCGGCCGTGTCCACGAGGTGGCTGCCGCGGATGAGCTCGGTCTCGCCCTCGTGCAAGGCCAGGTCAACGAGCTCGGTGAACGGCTCCTCGGTCGGCCCGAGGACCACGACGTCATCGAGGCCCTCTGCACCGTCGTTGATCGCCTGACGTACCGACGCGCCGTCGGCAGCGACCAGCCGCTCAAGGCCACCACCGAGCGCGGGTGGCAATGGCCGCTTCGAGCTGACCTCACGGATGCCTTTCGCCGGGCCTGGGCCCAGTGCCCAGTCGCGGGCCCAAGCCAGTTGGTCGACGAACGCGTCCACGATGACCGGGTTGATCGCCTCCAATCGATCGGCGCGGAAGCGGGCCATCGCCTCAGCAGTGTTGGCTGGGGTGTGCAGACGGTCCTCATCGGCGACCAGTTCGCGGGCGGCGTCGAGCAACTCCTGCGCGCCTGGCACCGGTACGTACACGGCGGTGCTGCTGCGCTGGGCCTCGACCAAGGCGCGGCCGTAGTCGAAACCGGCGCGGGCGGCGGTCGCATCGAGCAGGTCGAAGATCCGGCCGTTCAGCGACTGCCCGGCGGTTTCGAGGTTCTGCAGCATGACTTCTTGGACGCGGCCCTCACGAGTAGCAGGTGCCACCAGGTGATAGATGTGCACCGGCTTCTTCTGGCCGATGCGGTGCAGCCGGCCCATCCGCTGCTCGAGGCGGACCAGCGACCAGGGGATGTCCCAGTCGAGCATCACGTGCGCGGACTGCAAGTCGATGCCCTCACCGCCGGCGTCGGTGCTGACCAGCACCTGGAACTGCCCATCGAGGAAACGTTGCTGCATTTGGTCACGTTCGCGGTGGCCGACCGCCCCCTCGAGGGTCTCCACGGTGAACCCGACCTCGGCGAACACGCTTGCCAGCCAGCGGGCTGTGTCGGCAAACTCAGTGAATACCAACAGCTGGCCCTCGCCAGGACGGATACCGTGTCGATCCATCAACTCCTGCGCCCGTAACCACTTCGTCGGCGGCACGGCGACAGCCTGCTCCAGCGTCTCCAGGACCGCAGTAATGCGCTTCAACTCCTCGCTCTTACCCTTGCTTCGGGCAGTGACCACGGTGTCCTCGGCCCGCTGCCATGCGTCTTCGTCGGCGACCTCGAACTGCAGGTCCACGCCAGCACCGATGAACTCCTCGGGAACCGGCGCATCGGTTCGGCCGCTGGCCGGGCCGCGAAGCGCTCCCTCTCGGCGACGGATGGTGGATGCGGCCGCGACGATCGAGGAGGCGGCGCGCTTGCCGTAGATGGACCGGGCCAGGGTGGCGTTCTCGCCGTAGAAGGTGTCGACATAGTCCATGACCGCCGTGTAGGCGGTCTTCTCCGGCCCAGTGAGGCCGACCTGAATGGTCTCGGCGTAGCGCGGCGGAAACAGGGCCCGGCCCGTGAGGTCCTTCAGCTCCTCCTTCATCCTGCGCAGGAAGGACAGAGTGCTCGGCCGTAACGCAGTGTCGTACTCGGTCTGCCGCGGATCCCAGGGATACAGCGTCGGGTCAAGGAGGTTGAGCAGGCCCCGGAAAAAATGCTCCTTGCCACGGTGGGGCGTGGCGGTCAGCAGCAGCAGGTGATGGGTACGGACCGACAGCTCACGGGCTGCGGTCAGGTATTGCGAGGTCGGGGTAAGCCGATGTGCCTCATCGAAAACAGCTAACGACCAGGATGCACGGGCACCGGCGACCTTGCGTCGGACGTCAGGGTTGTAGGTGAAGAGGTCAACCGAGACGACCCAAACGCTCACCCGTGGGTCGAGCTCCTTCGGGTCACGGGCCAGTTCGGGGGTGAGCCGATCAGCATCGATGGCGAAATAGCGCCGTAAGTCTCGGCGCCACTTCTCAACCAGGTGGGCCGGGACGACGATGACCGTCCGGCCTGGGATGAGGCCACGCCGAGTGCCCTCGGCGACGTACATCCCGGTCATGATCGTCTTACCGGTGCCGGGCTCGTCGGCGAGCAGGAACCGCAGCCGGGGCTGAGCCAGCATGTGGGTGAAGACGGCTTCGTCCTGGTGGGCATAAGGTCGAAGCGGTCGTGTGGCCAGCACAGCAGAGCGAATGCGCGGCACTGCGTACTGCATCCACCGGCCCCACAGCCCGGTCAGCGCCCGCTGCGGGTGACCACCGGCGTCGTTCATCGGCACGTGTGCACGAACCAGGTCCGCAGAGTCCAGCAATGCCTCGCCAAGCGAGCCGTCGCCGCGGCGGTACACCAAGTCGGCACCGGACAAGTTCCTCGTCGCGGCCACCACGGTGACCAACTGCCCATCTACAGTCACCTGAGCGCCCGGCTCCGGCAGTAAGTCGGCCTCTGCCTCCGTCACGGTGTCTCCCCCATCATCCCCGCAGCCAGGTACATCTACCAGATCGCCACCGCAGCGATTCCACCGGCGGTGGAATCGCCTGCCTGAAACCTACGTAGCGCTCCAGAGAGGTGCGTGATGAACGCATGATCACCACGCCGTCCTTGCGGCCGTTCAACGGCGCAGGGACTTCATCGGTCGGACGCTAGATCGTGCCGGGAGTACCGGTGAGCTGCTCACCTGCTGACCATCGCGCCCCGGTCGTGAAGTGTTGCACTCGAAGATCCAACCGATCCGATCCTGTGGAACCAACCAACCTCGGCGCGTGTGCGTCGTCTATAACGATGCAGCTGGTCAGCGCTGGTGTTCGGTTCGGCAAACCATGACGACGAGGGGGACCACCGGCGCGCAGACGGAGAAGTACGTAGCCGGTCATGCCACCGCCGTTCGTGGTCATCAGGCGGGAAATCGAGTTGCGCACCGAGGTTCATGTGGCGGGTTCGGGTGGGTACGTGCTCGATACCGCGGCGGCGGTCACGCTCGTATGTCTGGATGCTCCTGCTGCAGTAGCGACGTATGCATCACCTTGGCTGCGGCCTGCGTCGAGTCGAGCATGGACCTCAACAGATGCACCGGCAGCGTTCCGGTTCCCAAGCTAGAGGAAATCAGCAGGTCGGAGAGCGCTTCACGTTGCTCATTGGTCAAGTTCGTCTGTGTGTCGCGGTATCGGAGCACGTCGCGGGTGGCGTATCCGTCGCCAGTCTTGATCACTTCGTCGGCCACCTGGGCAAAGACGGCGTCGGCTGCCTCGGGATCGGTGGCGCTGGCGAGTGTGGTCACGGTCAGCCCGAGCTGGGCGCGGAAGGCCGCGTAGCCGGGCATCGGCTCTTGCCCGACGAAGTGCCCGATCATCGTGGAGATGTCTCGGCGTGCGGACACACCAGCCGTGCCGGTGCACATCACCTTCAGGCAGGAGGCGACCTGGAGTTCTCACGGCTGCACTGGCGTGCTTTCCGCCAGCGCCGCATTGGCCTCTGCACTTGCTCCCTTCAGGAAGTGGGCCACGATCGTGGCCTGCCGTCCCTCCATGAGGTGCAGCCCGACTCCTCGGTGGGCTTGCGCGTGGGCGACCGCATCGTCCCAGCGTCCGGCGAGGGTCAGCGCGCGGATTCCGTCCCCGACGAGGTGCAGCCACACCCATTCGCGCAGCTTGTGGTGCTCCTGGCGGGTGCCAATGAGGTCGGTCAGCGGCAAGGTCTGCCCGTCGACGACCAGGTCTGCATTGGACATGACGGCGCGGTACATCACCGTCAGCAGGTGCAGCGCCTGTTCTCCGTCGCTGGCGCGGATCTGGAGTCGGGCGAGGTTGAGAACGGGTTCGAGCATGTACCTGGCCTGGAGCACGGTGAGCGGGCGGTCAGCGGCACGGTAGATGTCGATGTGCTGCCAGCACAGGTCGCGGGCCAGGCTCGGCACGCCACAGTCACTGGCGATCAAAGCGGCCTTGTTCAGGGCGTGCGCCCCTTCGGCCAGGCTGTCGGTGCCCTGTTGTCCTGCTGCGTGGGCGATGTCGGCGATCTCCTGGACTCGGTCCGCGAGCGAGGGGCAGGCGGGGCGGGGCCTGCCGAGGAGCGGGAAGCGGCGGGCGGCGGCGAGCGTCGTGGGGTTCATGGGTCAGCTCCGGGGCAGCAGGGCCGCGGTCGCCGCGCGGGCGAGGATGCCCTGGCTGCCAGCCGACAGGCCGAACCGGTTCCAGTGGAAGATCAGTACGTGGGTGAGGATCGCGCGGGCTCCGCGGTCCAGGCGTCCTCGTGCGGCGGCGTCGCCGAGCCGGCGGCCGGCGTTCTGGAACGCGGCGAGCCAGGGCGCCGCGTGCTCGACCGCTCCACCGGAGGTGAACAGCTCGCTGGTCGGCAGGTCGTGGATCGACAGCAGGACGCGCACGTGGGCCGCCAGTTGCTCGATCCGTGCGGCGTCCGCATCGGCGGGTGCGGGCCGGAGTCGGGCGACCCTGTCGAAGACGTCGCCGCACTCGAACACGTCAAGGCCGGCGGCGCGCAGGAGACCGCTGAGCAGCAGGATCGACAGTTCGCGGCGGCCGAAGCCGGGGTCCTCGTGGCGCAGGTAGTCGAGCACGCCGCGCGTGTCGGCGCAGAACAGGTCGTGGGCGGCATCCATCCCGGCGAGGCCGCCGAAGGCGGCGGTCTCCGGCTCGTACACCGTCGGCCACCACCGCACGATGACCCCGGCCGCGGTCAGCTCGTCGAGCACGTGGTCGACAGCCGCGGTGTCCGCACCGTGCAGACGCAGCCGCCAGCAGGGATGTTTGCGCAGAAACCACCACCCGCCCACCGCCCCAGCGGCTTGGAGGTGATCCAGGAGCGGCCCGAGTTGCGCCGCACCTACGGCCTCGGCAGTGGACCAGTCGGGGAACTCGACGCGCACCTGGTACCAGTCGTGTTCTGCATGTCGTTCCAGCGCCGCGAGACCCGCCGCCTGGTAGACGTACACGGCTTCGTCGAGATCGGCGCGGTCCAAGCCGCTGTTCGCCGCAACGGTCTTCAGGTCGGTGCCCGCGAGCACGGCGAGCACACTGGCGGCGAGTTCGTGTGGCGACGTGGTGGTCAGGTGATCAGCAGACATGCGTCCCATCCCGTGTGCGGTGGCTCGGCGTATTGGGTGGTTTCCAGCGCCAGTCCCACTCCGGCGCCTCCGGTCAGCAGTCCGCCCTCGTCCGCCTGGTCGTCGAGCGATCGGGCGTGCCGGGCGAGCCTGGTGGCCAGTACGGAGAGGCGTTGGCCGATGGCGGGGTTCCGCGCGTCGCGGGCGGCCCGGTAGGCGGTCTGATAGACCCCGGCGATGCCGTGGCACAGGCCCGGTTCGGTGATCCGGTCGAGCTGCGTATCGGTCAGACTCGCGGCTAAGGCGTCCTCAGCGGCGTCCTGGCGTCGCGGGTCGTCGGTGGCGATGGCGGCGAGTTGTTGAGCGCGGGCGATGCCGACCGTGCCGTAGCACCAGGACGGTCGGCCCGGTCCGGGTTGGGCGGGACGGCCGGTGCGCAGTTCCTCGCGGGTGATCCACTGCGGCCACCACGGTCCGTCCGCCGAGTCCTGCCGCCACCGGTCGAACCAGCCGTTCAGGACGGCGATCGCCTCGTGTTGGCCGTCGACCACGCAGCCGTGGGTGGTGGCGACGGCGAGCAGGGCAAGCAGCCCGGCCGCGCCGTGCGCCATCCCGAAGTTCGCGTGCCCGCCGGGGGTCGGCAGGATCTCGTCCGGGTCATGGGCCACCCACCACCCCGGCAGTGCGACGCCGTCTTGGTGACGCGGCCCGGTCAGTGCGACCACATACCGCAGGATCCCGGCGAGGACGTCGCTTCCGGGGTTGTGGCGCACCAGCAACGCACCGATTCCGGTCAGCCCGTAGAAGAGGTCGAACTCGGCGAACGTGGTGGCCTCGCCGCGCTCGATCCTGCCCGCAGCGGTCGCCAGACGCCGATGAGCCAGGCGCAGCACGTGCTCGTCCAGTACCTCGCAGGCCGCGCGGTAGCGAGAATGCCTGTCAGAGGCGGTGTGCAGCACGAACGCGATCGCCGGTGCCCCGTAGTACAGACCAGCGTGTTCGGCGGCGTCGATCGGCCCGCACGTCGCTTGCCGGATGTGGGACCGGGCGGTCTCCCAGCTTCCGGAGCCGGTCCAGGCTCGCTCGATGTGCAGCAGCGCCGTCCCGGCCGCGCCTCGGGCCAGGGATTGACCGGCCGCTTCGTCGGCGGTGAGCGTGACCGCGCCGGGGTCGGAGTTCATCGGGCACCGGCCAGGGCGAGGCGGCGCAGCGCGGCGCCGCGGGCGAGTCGGCCGGTCTCCTTCTCGAACGTCGGATCGACGCCGACGGCACGGACGTGGTGCTCGTGCAGCAGTGTGCGCAGCACGGTGCCCGGATCCCGTTGTTGCTGCGTGAGCGCATGGTGGTAGGTTGTCAGCGTGGTGTCGCGGGCAGTCCAGGCCGCAGCGACCGCCTCACCGCCGGGCAGGGCGCGGACGGCTCGATATCCGTCGTCAGGGTCGGTCAGATCGAGCGCGTGGTCGCGCAATGTCCGGTCCAGCGGGCCGTGTTCCCTGCGCAGGCATCCGACGAGCGCCCGGTACCCGGTCTGCGGGTCGGGGGCGAAGGACGCGGCCAGGTGTGCCATCGACGCGGCGGCCAGTGCCTGGGCGGGAATCCCGGATGCCTGGGCGGTCGTGATCTGTGCGATGGCGGCCGCGGTGTCGGCGGTGAACATGTCCTCGGCGGCGGCCAGCGCCGGGCCTTCGCCGTAGCGAGCGAGATGCTGCGGGTGGGCGGCGAGGGTGAGCTGGCACGGAAGACCCCGCGCGTGCAGGTCGGCCGCAAAGGCGGCCACCCTGGCGGCGACCAGCCCGTACTGTTCGGGGTTGGTCAGGCGCAGCAACACGGCCAGGTGCTGATCGGATTCGGGTCGGATCATGTCGCGGTGCCGTCGTACCCACCACGGCCCGACCAGACCGTCGAGGCTGTCGACGAACGCGGGCAGGTGGCCGGTGAGGATCTCGTCGAACCGCGCGGGGTTGCCCACCAACTGCGCGTGCACGATGGCGGAGCCACCCGGTCGAAGGACCGCACCGGGTGCCGCAGTTGCCGGAAGCGGCCGTGAGACCGGGGTGGTCGCGATCATCGGGATCAACAACTCCGCCGGACGCCCGATCCAGCCCTGGCCGTCGGGCGGGCCGTCTTCTTGCAACTCGATCCGCTCAGCCCGCTCCACCTGAGCCCGAAGTAAGGCGCGGTCCAACTCCTGATCGAGGTCGAGCGGCAGGCGCAGCTCACCGTGGCACAACACGACTCGTGCCGGTACCCGCCACCGCTGCCGCCAGGAACGCAGCGAGTCCTTCTGCCAGCCGGATAAGTCTGAATCGCTGAGGGTCCAGCGGGCAGCGGAGAGCACCGTGCGCCGATACCGGATGCGGGGCACGTAGGGCAGAGTGCGGGCGGCGCCGAGATCGAATCCTCGGAATACCGCGTTGCGCGCGTCGGCGACCTCAGCGAGGAACCGGGCCAGTGGCGGACTCTGGACGGTGGTGTCCAGGGCGTGCGGAATCCGGGGGATCACCCGTCGGCCGGTGGAGCGCTGGACCAGGTACATCTGGTCGGCGTCGGCTGTGACCGCCAGGTCGTCCACGCTGATCACGCCGAGATGCGGGTGTGCCGGGTCGGGATATTCCGAGAGTGGTACGACGTCCGGGAGTAGCGGCTGGACGCGCACCACGTTCTCGTTGTGCGGGCGGCGTGGCGGAAACGACAACTGCACGGCGATCGTCTCATCCTGCGCCGCGGTCTCGGCTTCCGCGGCGTAGGTAGAGGCCAGTCGTGCGCGGTCGGCGTCGTCGAGCAGGTGGGCGAACCGTGCGGCCATGCTGGTGGGGATGCGCGGTGCGGCCGTAACCCGAAGTTGGAAATCGTCTCGGTCGATCGCCTGGGTCGAGGCGGCGTACACCGCGACACCGAGCTCGACACGCTGCGGCGCGATGATGTCGGCGTGCTCCCCGACGGTCAACGCCTCGATGTCCGTGTCGGTCAGCGTGATCTCCTCGGCACCGTCCACCGTGGCCTGCTGAACCAACGCCATGAGGGCGGCGTCGCGTTCGGTCAGCATCCGCCAAGCAGGCCTGGCACGTGGCGCACCGAGGTACCCGGCCGGGTAGCCGAGCCCAGAGTCGGCAATCAACTCCCGCACCGGCACCAGCGCACCGGGACCGTAGCGAGCACGGAACCGGGCGTGGTAGTCCAACCAGGCCGCCGAACCGAACGGCTGAGTGCTCATCCGCAGCAGAACACCGGCGGCGACCGTCGCCTCGATCAGCACCCGCTCGGGGACGGTGATCCTCGCACCCAGCCGCACGTCGGCGGCGAACACGTGACTGGTGTCGGGGACCAAGGCGGTCATCTGCGTACCGAGGGCCGTCCGGATCCCGGTGGCCCGCACACGGTCAGTGGTGCTGTTGTGATCAGCAAGGTGGGCACTGATCCCGTCGAGTTCACGCATCAGCCCGGCAACGTCGGGCAGGTCCTCTCCACCGGCCGCACGTAGCGCGCGGACCAGGTGGGACAAGGCGTCAACGGTCGTCATCGGAGGGCGAAGGCTTGTGATCAACAGGCCGCCGTCGACCAGGCCGTGCAGTAGTGCATGGATCTTGTCCGGGGAGGCGGACGGGAACCGGGCGGTCATCTCGGCGGCGAGCGCGTCGAACTGAATCGGCGAGCCTGCTGCGGTCAGCGCGAACTGCACGGGCCGGATGAGCCGTACCGAGGACTCCCGCAGCGGTCCTGGGGTGGAGGCACCGACCTCAGCCCGGCGGTGCACGATGACGCGGCCGTCGCGCACGATCCTCGCGTTGTCGGCCATGACCGTCAGCCGCGGGCGCAGGCCAGGATGCCGTTCGAGCCGGTCGATCAGCGTTGTAACCCACTCGGCGTCCGCGCGTAGCACGGCCCGGTGCCCACCGCCCACCTCGGCCTTTGCGGGTCCGATGGCGGCGGCGGTGATTCCGGCGAACAGTCCGAATGGGGTCGCGCGCCGCTGCCAGCGCAGTAGGTAGGACGCCACGGAGACGATGGCGCGGCGCAGCTCCTTCACCGGCTGTGGCCCGGCACCCGTGTCGAGGAGTTGGTCGAGGCGGGCACAGAGCACCGGGCTGGCCAGGTGCAGCGCCTCGCGTACCTCTCGGCGCGCCCACACCTTCGTCAACCATGCCCGGCCCTCCTGCTCGACCGCGGCGGGGTCGGACAGGTCCAGGTGCGTCGGAGGGTCGAGGTCGCCGGGGTCTGTGGTGGCACGGACCAGGACGAGGCTGGTGTGCCGGTAGCGGGTGGACACGGTCATGGTGATCGGCTCTCCTCGCCCGGTCGGCTGGCCGCCGCCGTCGGCGCCCGAGGGTTCGGGCGCCGACGGCAGAGGGCTGGGTCAGAACGGGTCGTTGGAGCCGGTGCTGCACGCGCTGGTGCCGCAGGTGTTGCCGCAGCCGTCGCTCGTGTCGCACATCATGATCACGAGCTGGGTGGTGCTCTCCACGACGCGCATGTCGAGCTCGAACTCCGCGTCGTCGACGGCGGAATCCTCAAGGTCCGGGCTGTCGACGGTCAGCGTTGGCGACATCGGGTTCACTCCTCATCTTCGGGGTTGTGCAGGGCATCCGGGCCGGCTGCGGTGTTCGCCGCCTGCGGCCAGGAGATCGTGACCAGGCCGTGTGTCTTCTCCAGCACCGCCGCGCCCTCGTCGATCCGGGTGCGGTCACTACCGGTCGGCCAGTAGGCGAACGTGGGTGCCACGTCACGGGACTGGCGGTCCCACGCCTGGATCTGTTCGACCATCGCGGTGGCGGCGGTCTCGCCGTGTGTTCCGTAGGCCCGCGCCCCGAACTCGACCCCTGCGCCGTCCAGCGCCGGGCGCACCGCCAGGTAGGCGAAGGAGTCGCCGCGCACGACCCCGAAGGGGAACCAGCTCTTGCGTTCGGCGGCCAGGTCGGTGCCCTCGTCCACGGCCAGCTTGCAGAAGCCGGGCAGGAAGCCGGCGAACCACAGGTGCAGGTCGGCGAACGACACGCCGTGCTTGACCGTGACGCCAGACCAGACCTCGGTGCGCTCCGTGGCCAGGACACCGTCCAGGAGGCTCATGTCCTGCGGCACGTCGCCGTCGAAGCGGAGCTTGAGGTTGTGGCCGTGCGCGTCGGGGAGCAGGAAGATTCGCTCGTCGTGCGCGCCCGATCCCTGCATCGGGACGAATCCGCACACCTCAGCCGAGGTGCTCACCAGGTGGTCACCTTCGCGGCGGAACGCGATCGAGCGGGTGATGCCGTTCATCCGCAGCGGGACGACGATCGCGCCGTTCTCGGACAACTGGTCAAGCCAGGTCGGCGAGAGGTCCCACGCCCCGACCGTCACGAGGATCGCGTCGACCGGTTCGTGCAGTTCGGGCACAGGGTTCTCGGCGTCGGCCTGGACAACCGTGACCCGGCTGCCGTATCCGGTGGCGTCCAGCAGGACGCAGGCCCGATCGGTCACCTCGGGGTCGATGTCCACGCTGACGACACGCCCGCGCGGACCGACGACCTCGGCCAGCAGCGCGGCGTTGTAGCCCCCGGATCCGATCTCCAACACGCTCATGTCGGGCCCGAGCCCGGCCTGCTCGATCATCCGCGCCTGGATGAATGGCGCGCTGGTCGAGGAGATGATCACGCCGTCCTGGTCGGTCTTGATAGCCACCGAGTCGGCGGCGTTGTAGGCCACCTCCAGGGGCGTGCCTTCGGGGACGAACAGGTGCCGAGGCACCGTGCGGAATGCCCGCTCCACGACCGGTGAGGTGATCATGCCGTCCGAGAGGAGCTTGTCCGTCAGGGCGTTGCGGATCTCGGTCGCCCTGTCGGAGTCGGTGGACGGGCCGGTGTTGTGGTCTCGCGGTGTGTTCACCTGGTCACCTTTTCAGAGGGTTCTGCTGCGCAAGTGCGGCTCGCGGACGAGGTCATGCGACCGGAGGAACGCGCCGCGTCGGGGGCGGCGCGTCCGTCCGGTCAGGAGGCCCCCAGCACGGCGACGGACGACCGCCGATCGGCTGCCGCGTGCCGACCGGTCGCGGCCGTGGGAGGGCCGTCGGTGACCAGGTGCTGGTGGGCGGTGGTCCACACCGTGCACGGTGATCTCCGTGCACGGAACTGGCCGGAGCACTGCCGACAGCGGCCGCGCCCGTCGAGTGCGTGCTGGTCGAGCAAAGCGCGCCATGCGGCGGTAAGACGGGCGATCTCGGAGTCGGCCAACGCCGCACGGCATCGGAGGTCGCCCTCGCCGACCAGGGCGTCGAGGTAGTCGAGGTGGTCGAACACGGCCTTGTGCATGGCCGTGAGCGGTGCTTCAGCCATTCGAGACCTCCTCGGTGGGCCAGGGCTGTTGCTTCGTGGTGGCTGGTGGCCACAGCCGCGAGTGGAGGTCGACCGGCACCAGGTCGGCGAGCCGGACTCCGGCGGCGATCACCAGGTGCGCCGCGTCGTGGAATGGGGGACACGGCCACGACCGAGCGGAGCAGATCGGGCAGAAGAGCTGTTGACCAGTGGAGGGCAGGTGGGTGGTGAGTTCGTCGATGGCCGTCGCGACGCGGCCGACGGGGCTGTCGACTGCCACGACGACGGCGACGACATCGCGTGTCCCGTCCACGTCTCATGCCGCCACGTCGTGGTCGGTGAGCGCCTGGTAGATCGGCAGTCGGCGACGGCCGCCCAGCAGGTCGGTCACCAGGTCGTCGTAGCCGATGCACAGCTCTCCCAGCCGGTGCAGCGCGAGCTTCGCCGGATCACGCGCGGCCGGGTTGTCGTCCTCGGCCAGCAGCCGGGACCGGACCCACGCCGCGGCCAGGCGGTCAACCAAATGCCCCAGGCTCTCGGTGTGCAGCAGCCGCGCGCTGGATTCGCCGAACTGCCTTCCCGCCCAGGCGTCAATCCGCTCGACCAGCACCGATCGGGTGACATCGTGGTCGTGAATCGCACGGAGGGCCGCCGCGGCCACGTGGTCGTCGCCGCGCGGGTCGCTGATGATCTGCTGGGCCTCGGCGCGTGTCCCATTCTCGGTACCCAGGTCTGCCGCCAAGGCCAGCACCGGGTGCAGGCCGTTGACCTCATGAGGACTGCTGAAGGAGCGAACCACCAGCGACGCACGCGGGATGACGCCGGTTGCGGCGGTGTTCGCCGTTCCACCCTGCTCAAGCGCGGTCTCCGTCATGCCACCAACCGTGCCCGCGATCCGCATTGCTGCGGACACCAGGAACCGGGGATGTCAAGGGGAGGATTCGGGGAGGGTTGCAATCCTCCCCATTCGCGGAGCAGTACCCGTTTCGTCACGTTGCGTGTCACGATGGCCCTGGTCACACCCATGGGAGGCCGGACCAGTGCCCACGGCAAACGATCAGCTGCGGCAGGCGCGGGAACGCACCGCCTCGCCCACACAGCCCGGCGAGTGCCTGTCCCGGCAAGAGCTTGCCGACCTGGTCAACGCCTACATCTGGCGTCATTACGAGCGGAAGGTAGAGCTCGACGCCAACTACCTGGGCAAGCTCGAACGCGGCGACATCCGTTGGCCCGGAGCGCTGTACCGCGAGGCACTGCGCGTCACCCTGGGTGCTTCCAGCGACGCCGCGCTCGGCTTCAGCAACCGCCGCCGCACGGTGGTAAAGCTGGCAACCGTGGACCGAAAGCAATTCCTGCGCACCGCCGCCCTCGGCGTCGGCACCCTCGCGCTCGCCCCGGTCGCCGCCCTGCTGGAGGGCACCCAGCCGACTGCGGCTCCCGCCCGCATCGGGCAGACCGAGATCGACCAGATCCACACCGCGGCACGCGTGTTCGCCGGGTGGGACCACACCTACGGCGGTGGCCTGGCCCGCGAAGCCGTCCTTGCCCAACTCCGGTTCTCCGCCGATCTGCTGGAAGCCAGCTACCCAGCCAGACTGCGCGGCCCTCTCCACAGCGCCGTGGGCTATCTCGCCCATACCTGCGCCTTCATGGCCTTCGACGCCTACGCCCACGATGACGCCCGCCGCGTGTTCCAGTTCGGCTTGGCCTGCGCCGAGGAGGCGCAGGACTGGCACCTGCGAGCCAAGATCCTGTCTTCGATGGCCCGGCAGGCGATCTGGGTCGGCAAGCCCGACGAGGGCCTGACGCTGACCGAACACGCTTTGGTCCGCTCCGACCGGCTCACGGCGACCGAGCGGGCGATGCTGCACACCGCCCACGCCCGAGCCTTGGCGAAGATGGGCCGCGTCCGGGAAACGCTGATCGCGGTCGGCATCGCCGATGATCACTTCGCCCACCGCAACCCGGCCAACGACGCGTCGTGGATGGGCTACTACGACGGCGCCCAACATGCGGGCGACACCGGCCACGCCTTGTTCGACCTGGCCGTCCAGGGCCGCTCCCCCGCAGAAGCCACGACACGGTTCTCCACGGCGGTCGCCGGACACACCGCCGCCTACGCCCGGTCACGCACGATGTCGCAGATCAAGCTGGCCTCGCTGACGATGGCCACTGGCGACCCGCGCGAGGCCGCGGTGATCGGCTCAGCGGCACTGGACGCCGCCGGGACCATCCGCTCCAACCGCGCCGTGGACGACCTGCGCGAGCTGGCTCGCTACGGCCAACGACACCGGGCCATCCCCGCCGTGGAGGCCCTGCGGCACCGCATCACGACCCTGGTGGTGGCACGGTGAGCGATGACCATTCGGCCGTGCTGGCCGCCGCCTGTGTAGAGGTCGGCCTCGACCACACCGACGCCGAGCCGATCCGGCTGGGCGAGAACGCCTTGTTCCGTCTGCCCGGCGGCGTCGTGGCCCGCATCGCCCGGCCCGGCCAGCTCGCCGCCGCCACTCGTGAGGTCCGCATCGCGCAGTGGCTTGCCGAGCACGAGATCCCGGCCGTCCGGGCGTTGAAGGACGTCGTCCAGCTGGTGCAGGCGGCGGGCAGGGCCGTGACCTTCTGGGAGGAGCTCCCTCCCCACCGACACGGCACTCCCGCCGAGGTCGCCACGGCGATCCGCCGACTCCACGACCTCCCCGTCCCCACCGACCTGCCCATCGGCGACCTTGACCCGTTCGTCCGGCTCGCCGAGCGCATCGACGCGGCCACCACGCTCACCGACGAAGACCGGACCTGGCTCCGCGAGCACCTGGCGTCGCTCCAGACCCGCTACGCCACCCTGCCTCCCGGCCTGCCGCGCTGCGTCGTGCACGGCGACGCCTGGGTCGGCAACGTGGTGGCCACCGACGACGGCCAGGTGGTGCTGCTCGACCTCGAACGCTGCTCCGTCGGCCCACCCGAATGGGACCTCGTCAGCACCGCCATCAAGCACACCAGCTTCGGCTGGATCACCGCAGAGGACTACCGGGACTTCTGCGACCGCTACGGCCACGACGTCACCGCATGGGCCGGCTTCGACCTGCTCCGCGACATCCGCGAACTGCGCATGGCGCTGTACGTCGCCCAACGCGCAGCGGAACACCCCGTGGCACGTGAGGAGGCCGCCTTGCGCACCGATTGCCTACGAGGTCAGGTGCTGCGGCCCTGGGCGTGGACCCCAGCGCTCTGAGCGGCTGAACCGGAGAACCTACCCACAGCTCGATCAGGAGTAGCGCTCACGTTCCTTCCAGGCAGCGTAACTGCCCAGTTCGTCGTGGAGCACCTCGTAGAAGTCAGCGCGCAGGCTGTCGAGACTCGGTGCAGGTCCTGAGGTGGCAGAGCTCAGCAAGGCGGGCAGCGGCCAGGTGAGCAGTTCCCCGTGCCAGCCGCAGTAGACCGCTATCGCGTCCAAGTGGAAGGTGTCGAACCGGTCGAGCAGCACGTAGCCGAGTAGCTGCCGCAGCCACGCAGCTACGTCTTCGTCGGTGGGTTCAACGGCGAGCTTCACATCGACCAGGGTTCGTCCGATCACCAAGTCGACCACGCCATACCCGCCCGCCAGTTCTGGTGCGACGACCACCTGCTCCCCCAGCTCCTGCAGGGCTTGGCGGCCACGCTCCAGGTAAAGAGTCCAGCAGTGCTTCAGTGCATCGAGGAGCTCGGTGTTGCCATCGGAGTCGTCCACTTCGGTCGCCATGCTGGCGAACAGGGAGCGACGCTCGTCCACTGTGCGCCTGGTCCCCCAGCGGTGCATGGGTTGCCTGAAGGAGTCCAGGGCCAGGCAGTCCAAGAAAGCAGCACTCTGGTCCTCGGCCGAGTCCGTCGGACGGCGGGCACGTTTCCAGTGGCGCAGCACTGGATCCGCAGTACCGTTGGCAGGCAGGGTGCCGACTGGAGCGTGCTCGAACCCGACCGCGGTGAGCAGCGCCGTGCAACGGTCGGCCGAAAGATAGGACAATTCCTGCAACCGTGGTGGTGTACTGGCCAAGTCGAGACCGATGCGCAGTTCCAGTGCCCACCCCGCACTATCTCGTCCATGACGCGGTGCTGGGATGTCGTTCCGGGCTGCAGATGCCAATACCTTGGTCCACTGCCCGAGTACCGGGGCGCGGTGCGGCAGGCGATCATCGAGGAACCTAGACAGGGGTGTTCCTGCGTACTTGGCCTGTTCTTGGATGCCTATGACGACGCTCCCTGTTCATTCGACTGACCGTGCGGCGTCGGCGTTCGACCTCCGCACACTGACCTGCGCCGAGGATCGCAGCACTGTGGGGACAAGCGGGATGCGCCCGTCCCACACAGTGCTGGCGAAGTCTCGGACTGCCTGGGTGAAGGCAGTCCACGTGCCGCCTGCCCACACCGGGGAGGCGGCACGTCTACGACTGGACCAACGCCGCCAACTACACGGTTACCTCGTCCGCGCCTTGGGAGACCACCAGCTTGTCGAGGTCGTTCAACAGTGCCTGCACCGGCGGCCAGCACATGGCGACTGTGTCGGCGTCCGGGGTGAAGTCGGTCTCGAACTGCTTTCGCGGGTGGATGTAGTTGCGGAATTCCCTTACGGGACGCATGAAGTCCTTCGCGTCGAGCTGCACCAGGCCTCGATCATGAGCGGTGTCGAGGAGCAGTTCGAGACCTGCACGGTCGGCCCTGATCTTGCCGTTCCGACCGGTGAACCCTTCTCGCACCAACTCGGGGTAGTGGCCGGTCAGCACCGAGTAGAGCAACCCTTCAACGAAGCTGCCGATGCCGAAGAGCGCGAGGAGGTACGAGCCGCTGGCCTCCGCGAACTGACTCTCTCTTACTCGCGAAACCAACATCTGGACCAGCTTCTCCTCACGGATCAGCTTGCGCAGCCGTTGCTCCACGTCTTCAACGTGGAGCACCACCTTGGCCGTGCCGTTGCTTCCCAGCTCTCCCACCACCGGTCGACCACCGACGTAGTTGACTTCCAGCCTCTCCAGCTCAAGCACCTCATTGATCGATCGGCGGACGTCTTCGGCTCCCGTCCTGCCGTCCACATACTCGATGGGATCACACAGTCGGCACAGGAACCGCTCGATGTCGGTTCGCGCGTTCTCTCGTTCGGTCAGGGCGTCGACCAGCCAGCTGACCTTCGACGAGCCGTCGTAGTCAGGCGGGTCGATCCAGCCGGCGTTGCGGAGGAGTGCTTCAACTTCGCGTCCCGTGCGCTCGTACGGACCACCCTGGTCGACCACGATCCGGGCGAGCCGCTCCACAGTCTTGGGGTCTAGCGGAAACATCATGCTCCCTGTCCGTCAACGAGCTGCTGAGCGCGCACCAGGGCGTTGCCGATGCGCTGTTGCATCTTGGTCGTGCGCTTGCGGAAACCGATCTCGTCAATGGCTTGGTCGATGCGGGCGTCGCGATCGGCCAGCAACCGGTCGGTGAGCAGCCACAAGCACAGCTCGACCAACTCGCGGTCGGAGTAGTCGTCGATCTTCGACCGTCGCGGCTCCGAAAGGAACCCTGGGCGAGGACCGCGTTCGATGACGGGCTGGTGCGGCTTCTGCGGGGGCGCGGTCGTCGCAGGAGAAGGAGCGATGTCGCGTTCCGCGTCGAGCATGGCCTTCTCCCAGCTCTCCACGATCATCGCGGTCTGCGTGGCCCGATCGCGGAACCACTCACTCGCCCACACGCGGTGGAACCGCCAGCCGAGGCGTTCCAGGTGCTCCTGTCGGAGCCTGTCACGGTCACGAGCGCTGCCCAACTGGTGGTAGGTGTCGCCATCCGCTTCAACGGCCAGCACCATCCGGCCGGGCTGGTCACTGTGCCCCAACGCGAAGTCGATCCGGTAACCGGCCACACCCCACTGCGGGGTCACCGGAACGCCGGCATCGACCAAGGAGTCATGGATGCTCCGCTCGAAGCCGTTCATCTCCTGCTTGCCCTGCGCACCGACGAGGCCCAGCGATCCCCCGTTGTCCGCGAACTCCAGGTACTGGCGCAGCAGGTCCGCTCCGACGCTGATCCCGGTCGTGGACATGTCGAGCGGGGAGAACGAAGCGACGATGTCCACCCGCTTCCGCGCACGTGTGATCGCCACGTTGAGGCGCCGTTCTCCTCCTTGCCGGTTGAGCGGGCCGAAGGCGGTCATGTGGAGTCGACCGTTGATCGCCTTGGCGGCACCGAGGCTGAAGATGATCGCATCGCGCTCGTCACCTTGGACTTGTTCGATGCTCTTGACGAACAGGCGACGCCCCGCGCCCTGCATGCGTCCGTTGAACTCAGCCAGCTCGTCGTGAGCGGCGGTGGCTCGGCGAAGAGCGAGTTCGACGCGTTTGGCGTGATTGCCACCCATGGTGATGACACCAAGGGTGTCCTCGGGATTGGCGCGGGCGTGCGCCAGCACCAGGTCGACAACCTTCTCCACCTCTGCCTCGGCAGATCCGTCACGGCCTGGTGCCACCCTGCCGTCGACTTGGTGCAACGACAGGGGGCTTACCGTCTGGCAACCGGGGAAGGTGATGAGCTTCCCCTGGTAGAAAGCCTTGTTGGAGAAGGCGATCAGTCTCTCGTCCTGGCTTCGGTAGTGCCACTCCAGCATCCGGGTGTTCGGGATGAAGGCGCTCAGGCAGGCGAGGATGGACTCGAAGTCACGAACCTGCGGCGTATCGGCCTGCTCGTCATCCTCGTCGTTGTCCGAATCGCCGCCGCTGAGAGCTGTGCGGAACCAGGCGCTGGGCGGCAGTTGACGCTCGTCACCCGCGACGACGAGCTGCTTGCCGCGCATGATGGAAGTCATCGAGTCCTGCGGTTCCACCTGGCTCGCCTCGTCGAAGACGACCAGGTCGAACAGCCGCTGCGCGGGCAGGAGCCTGCTGACCACGATCGGGGACATCGCCCAGCACGGGCGGGCGGCGAGCAAGACGTCCGGTGCCTTGGCGACCAGCTTCCGCAGGGGCATGTGGCCCCGCTTGCGCTTCGCCTCGGCACGGACCACGTCGTTCTGGTCCGGGTGCGCGTCACGTGCTTCACGCAGCCTCTCGGCGACGCGCCGGCGCACGCGCTGGGCGTTGAGCTGGAAATGCGAGGTGTCGAACTCCCGGAACTCGGACACGACGTGCGAGTGCTGCAGCCCCGCGAACTGCCCCAGGTGCGGGATGCGCACCCGGTACTCGTCGAGCAGGGAGCTGTACCACGAGTAGCGGAACATCGTGCGCGCGAGTTCGGCGTCCGCGTTCCGCTCCACCAGGACGTCGAGAAGACCGCCCATCCCCATCTCGACGAGTCGATCGGTCAGCTGGTTCAGCATCGGAACTTGGAAGAGGACGTCCCGCTCCTCGATAAGCCGCTCGACGCGCGCTGTCACCTCTTCCTCCGACCACTGGTCGGGTTCGGTCAACTGCGCACCCATCGCCACGGCAGCCAACTGGTCGCGGGCCTTGGCAATCTCATCGAGTGTCTTAGCGAGACCGACGACTTCTTGGGGTGCGCCTCCTCCCACCGCCATCTCCTGCCATCGGTTGCGCTGAGCGAGCGCTGCACTCAGGTCCGCGTGCAGGGTGCGCCGGTTGCACTTCCCGGCCTTACGGAGCGCTGCGGCCACCTTGCGGACCTTGTACCGCCGCCACCAGTTCAGCTCCCGTGGATTGGCCGATCGCCACTTGCGATCACCCGTGGCGAAGCAGTAGTCCTCGAGCCCTTCGCCGAACACGTCCTTCTCGAACAAGGTCAACGTGCCCTCAACCTGGCGCAACAGCTCCAAGACCCGTTCCCAACCGGGCAGGTCCGTAGGGCGTTGGAAGCCCACTTGGCCGATGAGGCGACGCATCTGGTTCTGCGCCTTCGGCCAAGTCTTGCCGTGCAGCTCGTCGAGCTGCACGACGATGGCTTGCATCTGCTCATCCGTGCGGATGTCGGACTGGGACCACGCCGACTCGCCACGGTGAAAGCGCAGTCCACCCGAGTTGATGAACCTCGTGAGGTCGTCTTCGACTCGCCGAACCGTGTCGCCGTGCAGGTCGCGCAGAGCGGTACCGCGGAAACGCACCGGATTGCTGCTCTTGGGTGACAGGGCGAGGAGGTTGTCGTAGAGGGAGAACGCCTTGATGCCCCACGGCTCGATCGCGGCGTGCAGGGCCCGGTCGTGGTGGAGCAGGTGGTCACGTTTTTCGGTCAGCCGCTCGTGCAGGCCGTTGACCTCTGCGGGCGGCTCTTTGCTCGCTCTGTCCAGCGACTCGGAGACCTGTTGCGCGACCTGCCGCTTGTCGAGCTTCTGCTGGTGGAGGTCGAACACCAGGTGTCCCAGGTCGACGTGCTCCAAGCGGTTGGTGACCGCCTCGATCGCGGCTCGCTTCTCCGCGACGAACAGTACGCGCCACCCTCTCGCCGCCGCGGCGGTGATGATGTTGGCGATCGTCTGGCTCTTGCCGGTTCCCGGCGGCCCTTGGATCACGACGTGCTGCCCGTCCATCACCGCGTTGACAGCGCGCTGCTGGGACGAGTCCGCGTCGAGGACGAGGAACTCGTCCCTGAGGACAACCTGGTCCGGCTCGACCGGTTGGTGCCCGCTGGCTGTCTCACGGAGCTGACGCCTGGCCGGTTCGTAGCCCGCCGTCGCGGCGATGACGTCGTGCGATGACAAGAGCTCGGCACAGTCCTTCAGCTCGCGCACCATCGGCAACTTGTCGAAGCTGAAGGTGCTCGCGAACAGCCGCTCCTCGAACTCGGCGGTGCGTCCGTGTTCGGACACGAGGTCACTCAGCGCCCGGTACACGAGTCCAGCGTGCGTCGAGCGGTCATCGTTCGCCTCGATCATGGCGTTCAGCTCGTCGGTGAGCTGCTCGACGTCGAGGTCGATGCCGTGCTGGCGGTTGAGCGCGTACAGCAGCACCGGGTTGACCTCAGGGGCTCCGACCAGCTCAAGCACGTAGTCCGTCTCCGCAGCGGTGCGGGGTGTGATCGTGAGTGGTTGGAGGACAAGAGGCGCCCGCAGGGGCTTGACCGGCGTCGTGCCCTTGGTCGACGTCGGCTGCAGCAAGAAGAGGCCGTGGGCCAACTTGCCCACGTCATCGACGCCCTGCTCCTCCTGGAAAGTGAGCATCCTGCGGCGCAGGTTGCGCGCGCGCTGGCAGGCGGCCGCGTGTGCCTCACCGGAAGCCACCAACGTGTCAAGCCTGGTCTTGCGGCCTGAGAGCAGCTGCGCAGTGAATTCAGGAGCGGCCTTGGCCAGGTCGAGGCTCCAAGTTTTGCTGTCGCGGTAGTACAGCAGTGTGTTGTTGGGACCGAAGTCGATCAGGTCATCTGCCCACGACTCTGCCTTGGTTTTTACGAGATCGATCCGAGCACGGTCGGCACCTATCGCCACCTGCCCTTCCCCCTTCGAACGCTGCGATCGGCGCGAACACCGAGCCCGCAGAGCACTGGCGAGCCGACCAGTATGCCGAAGGGGGCAGGCCAGGTCAGCGCCCGTTCAGGGCATCTACAGGTGCACGATCGGGGCGATGCGATACCCAGAGTGGAACACACCATCCAAGAACATGCCCCAATCCGTATAATTGCGGAAACTACAGAATTCGCGTATTTTAGCAGTACCGAGAGCCGGAGCGAAGCTTCAGTCACACCCGAAATAACCGGTAGGTGCCACCCAGTGCCTCGCCCTCCGCAATCTAGGTGAAGTCGCTCAACGCCATTTCCTTCAAGCACTCAACCGCTTCGACATCCCAGAAAGTGCATTCATTGGTCAGGTTCCTGAAACTGGAGTCCCTCGCGACCGCTAATCGCGATCAGGTGTCTGACCAGCCGGTCGGGGCGTTGCCGGACGCTCCCAGACTGGCATGGAGTTTTCTACAACAAGCGGATCTTGACCATCGTGCATAGCTATCCCTGATCAATCTCTGGAACGCCGCCGCTGTCAAGCATCGCGAAGAACTCCGCAATGCCGCCGGTACGGGCGTGCTTGGTTGTCGTCGTGAAGATCAATGGTTGCGCGGCCCTGGAGAGTCCGACGAAGAAGGTACACGTGGCTTCGTCAGGGTCTCTGTTGTATGCCCACCATTGCTGATCATCAAGGCCGAGAAAGAACACGGTGTGGTACTCCAAGCCCTTGCTCCGGTGAGCAGTCAGCATGACGACGGCGTCTGCGCACTCGAACTGGTTAAGTACACCGCCCTAGTCAGTAGCCAATCCCATAACTGCACCGAGGCGTTCCCGGAAGGCAGTGATCGTGACGTCGAGGTCCTCGCTGGGCGACGACGACTTCACATAGCGACGGAGCACCTCAGCGTCGAGAAGGCTGAGCAGGTGCTTCACCGTGTCAGCCGCCGAGGTTGCAACCGGTGGGTTGATCTCGAGCCAGTTGCGTAGGAGGGCGATCAGTTCGGACAGGGTCTCACCGACTCGGCGCTGAGCTGCTTCGTCGCCGATCGCGCCGTGCATCCTTTCCATGGACATCGACACGGCGCGCCAGACCGTGGCCAAACCGCGCCGCTGGTTAGCCAGAAGGAGGAGGCCAATCAGGAGTTGCGCTGTCCCGTTCTTCAGCAGGTCTTGCAGCCGCATCTCGCCCACTTGCGCGTCATCGTTGCGCACCCTGATGTCATGAGCAGCAAGACGAACTCGGAACCGTGACTCGAAGTCGGAGACCTTCTGCCGAACGATCAACGCATAGTCCTTGGGCGCCCGGCCTGAGCGAGCCATATCCTCCGCCATCCAGGCGGCGATGAACGCCGCCTCACGGTCGAGGCTGCTGAACATCCAGAGTTCAGCCGATTCCGCCTCGCCCTCGGCTACCTTCGAGACGGCTGGCACGCTGTTTGCATCCAGCCTGCTGGCGATGACGTGCTGCAGTTGTACGAGCGAGTGACTGGAGCGGAAGTTCCACGTCAGCGGGTAGGGAGTGGCGTCGAAGGCGGCTGTGAAGTGTTGGATCGCCCTCGGAAGTGCGCCTGCCCAGCCCATGATCCGCTGCTTATCGTCGCCGACAGCGGTGACCGCCGGACCGTGACTAAACACGGACTCAAGGAAGGAGAACTGAGCACTGGTCGTGTCCTGGAACTCATCGACGAAGACAAACGGGTAGGTGATGCGCAGAGCACGTCGCAGTTTGGGAGCCGATCTCACGAGCAGTTCGGCAAGCCGATTGAGCATGACGAAGTCGAGGGACGCCTTGCCTGGCCGGAGGTAGCGTTGCCGCCACCATGCCATGGCCGCGTACGCGATACTGTCCGCCAAGTCGCGCTCCGTTAGGACTACAGGGAGATTCCAGCCACCTACCACGTCGGTAACGAAGCGGTTGGCAGTGATGCTGGCGAGGTCCCTGCGCATGTGGTGCGGCGCTGTCGAGAGCAGGTCGATCAGGACGCTGTCGATCTGGAAACGTGGGACGAAGTTGATCTCGTAACCGTCGTCCATGCGCCAACTCGACGGTAGGGCTGGCGCGAACCGGTCCACGAGCCCCTTGGTGAAAGCGTCGAAGGTCATCGAGACGAATCGATCGGCATGCTCGGGCACACGTGCGGCGACCCGCCGGCCGAGATTTGCCGCAGCGTCCCGCTTGAACGAGATCGCCAGGATCCGCTGCGGCACTGGGCAGAGCCCTGTCTGTAACAGGTAGGCGGCTCGTTGTGCGAGGAACTCGGTCTTGCCCGCGCCAGGCCCGGCTACAACTGCAACGTTGTCAGTGTCCCTTAGCGCTTGCCACGCGGCTGGCTCGAGATCGTCGATCCCGATGGGACGCCAGGGCTCGACCGGAATCGACCTGCCGGGGTACAACGTCGGTGAGGTCACCTCGTGGAGGTCGTCAGCGCCAACACTCATAGTCCGACCTTGTCGCGGACGTGTGCCACAAGGGCCTTTACTACCTCCGGTGCGCAGGCGTTGAGTTCGCTGTCCTCGAGGCGACCAAGTGCCTGTAGGTGACTACTCGGCTTCGACCTGGACAGGAACAGGTACCGATACCAGCGCAGCCGCTCACGCCGGTCATCGTCACTCCAATACGACACCTTGGCACCGACATCGCCCAGGACGGCAACGGCTGGGTCGTCAGCGTTGGGTCCGCGGTCTGCAGACTCGAGGTGCGTGTACGCGGCTTCGAAGTGCTCCAGCATGACGTAGTCGAGATCGAGCGGCCCAGCGAAGAAGACACCGAACTTTCGGAGATGCTTCAGGACTGGGTCCAAGTCCTCGATCGACAGACCGTCGCCGATGTCTGCGATCTCGTCATAGCCGTCCAACTCGGCCAGCGGAGCGACCTTGGCATCCTCAAGACGTTTGCAGGCGTCGCGCAAACGGGCCGGACCGGCACCCGTTTTGCCGTAGTCCAGGTCCAGCAAAGTCGCGTGCGGAATGCCGAGGTCGTTGAGCAGTTGCCACATGTGGTTAGTATGGCGGCCGCCGAGCGGGACCATTGCGATGAACGACGGATCGAGCTGAACCCCGAAGGCTTCTGCGATGCGGGGTATGACGATCTGTTCGGTGTCACCTTCGCCCAGCACCACGAACCTGGCGAAGTACAACTCCGGATGAGCACGCACGGCCTCGCGCACGTACTTCCCGGCGTCGGTGCGACTAGCGGGAAGAGTGATCTCGCGAACGGTCGCGTTCGCCGTCGAGGGCTCCATGCGGAAGTAGCGGACGTTCTCAGGACGTATGCGGGTCAGCACGCTTGCAGAGTGACTGGAGATGATCGACTGCGTCGCACTAGTACCGCTGAGGTCCTGCAACTGCTTGACGATCCGGGAGAGGAAGAAGGGCGAGAGGCTATTCTCGGGTTCCTCAACGGCGATCAAGGTCAAGTCGGGAAGCCTTGCTGCGTTCAGCGTGAAGTCCGTGACGTGGCGTCCGTCGACCAGTGCCCCCTCGACATCGAGGGCCGCCGCCGCAAGCGCCAGGTGCAGCAGTGACCGCTGCCCGTCGCTCAGCAGACGCGCAGGGCGCGGATGGCCGCGGTGATCAGGCTCGAAGACCAGTTCCGAGTCGCGGACCAACTGGTCGAAATCATCGTCGAGCAGTCGCAATCGAGGTTGCGAGTGCGGATTCGTATCATGCAGTTGCTGCCACCGCGAGGTCAGAGCGGACTCGACCGCCTTCACCACCGGCTCGGCCGCGAACCGGTCTGCTACAGCGACCGCATGCTCGTTAACCAAGTCTCGCAGCTCTGCCGACCATTGCGCAGCGCGCCACAGCCGACTCCGCAGGAAGCTGGTCACCTGCCGTGCACCATCTCGTGACGCCGGGACGTAGATCATTTGAATGCGGCTGCGCTCGGCGGGGGGGAAGTACCGCGAAATCTTCTTCGCCGTATTCTTCCACGAGGGTACTGACGATCATGCGGGCCTCGGAGATGGCGCCCTCAGTCGTGCCGTCATCTACCCATTCAGCTTTCAGCACGATCCTGACCTTGAGGTCACCGTCCTCGGTAGCAGCCATCCGCTCGAAGAAATCCGGAATCGCTCGGTGCTTCGCGCCCAGATGCTCCAGCTCGGTCGCGCCGCTCGCCCCGTCGATCTCGCCGTCGCCGTGATCCGCGTTATCGTCAGCTTCGTCATGTCCGAGTTCAGGGAAGGCCAACACCACTTCGATCATCAGGTCACGAGTGGCTGGTCGCACAGTTTCGTCGGCCGGAACGTGGAAGTCGTCCAGCCGCAGCGCCCGCTCCTGTCCCGTGACACCGAACAATCGCAACAACGCTTCGCAGGCAGCGGTCTTGCCGGAGCCGTTGGTGCCGATGAAAGCGGTCAGACCTTCATCGAGGCAGATAGTGGTCCGCCCAGGACCGAAGCACCTGAAGTTGTCAAGCACCAGACTCTGTATGAACATGCTTCACTTTCCGGGCTAGAGCTACGCCTTGACGGCCCGTCACTCGTCTTACGAGTGATACGTCCATCGCGATGGTGACTGTTCGCGTTAGTCAACTCGCACATTAGAGGCATCCATTCACCCGTTCAGAGCAGCCCTGTAGCTGTGTGTCACCAACTGTTGACCCAGAGGCTTCGCTCCGAAATCGATGCTCCGATGCTGGTTGGTTCGGACCTGACCACCGACTCGACGCACTAGCCAGCAAGGCCAATAAGGTCGCTGCGACCGCTTCGCCAGCAAGACGCCCACACCCTGGCCGATACCTGTACGCACCTAGTACAAGGGTGTCGACCTGTCGGTCTATGTCAGGCGTGGCCTCACATCTCCGCCTGTCGCCCTAAGCTGCCTGGATCATCGAGAATGCCGTGTGCGTCCAGCCGACCCAGGCAAGGTAGGTCGCTGCAGTCTTGCCGGTTTGCTGCCAGGAAGCGGCGTTGGACTCGGTCTAGCTACGGCGGGGGTGATCGTGTTGCTCAGTTGGTGACGCGTCGGCTGCTCGACTGGGAGTTGATCCCGGGCCGGGTGCTTGCTCAAGACAGAGATGGCGCCGTTGAGCTGGTGACGAGCGGCCTGGCGGATGGCTCGGTGTTCAGCGATCACGTGCAGCGCCGTGATGATGCTCAGGACAGCGACTACGACTGCGGCCAAGATGATCGGCGTGATGTCGCGAACCTGGGCAGCGATGCGGGTGGCGTCGCCCAGCAGCCGCAGTGCCTCCTTGGCGGTGATAAGCGAGACCGACGAGCGGTTGGCATCCGGTGACGCAGCGGGACTGGTTGTCAGGGCAGGGCGGAACTGTGCCGCACGGGTGAGCTGGTCGTAGACCTTCTCCAGCAGCTGGTGCGGGTCGTGGAACCGCGCCACGGCTACTAGGTCAGCGGTGCGCTCGACAAACAGATGCCAGGTGCGTTGGTCCAAATCCGGCGCCGAGACAGTGCCCTCTGCGGTGCCAGTAGCGGCCTCCACCGCAGCGCGGGCCCGATCCAACTCTCGACGCAACATCTGCTCGCTCGTTCCGCTGCGCCGGTCCTGCGGGCCGACAGGTTGGTCGGCGATGTCACGCCACAGCGTCTGCTGTCTGCTGACGGGTAGTGGCCTGGCGTCGGTCCAGCGGGCGCGTAGCCGCGGCAAGGACAGGTCGCGGCGCAGGGTCGACCCGGCGAACCACAGCGGCTCGGGTTCTGGGAGGCCCTGCTCGGCGGCTTGCTGCTCGGGCCGCAGTGCGACTTTGTAGCCGGTGACTGGCCCAATCTCGGGGTAGGCGGCGACCAGCACGCCACGGCGGCGCAAGCCCAGGACGAACCCGACCTCGTTAGCAGCCTCGGCGGCCTCAGCCGTGACGAGGTCGCGCAGTCGGTCCCGTTCAGTGCGCTGCCCGTTGGTGTCCGCACGTACGAGTTCGACGCGCGAGGTGGCTTTGGAACGACCCTCGCCAGCCGGGGCGGTGCGCGTCCAGCCGCGCTCGTCCTCAACCTGGCGACACCAGTCGCGCCACCGCAGGAAGTCGCGGTGCAGGTTGGCCACCTGGCCGTCGCCTAGCACCACGTTGACCACGACGTGGACGTGGTCGTTGCGCTTGGTGGAGAGGCCGTGGTGGACCGCGACCCACCGGCAGCCGCCCTGACCGTCATCATCGGCGCCCAGGCCCAGGGCGGCGATGCCGGACTCGACCAGCTCCCGCCACACCTCGTCCGGCAGCCGCTGCTGGGTGGGATGCTCTCCGTTCTTATCGGCGTGCGCCTCGGGCTGGGGCGGGTAGCCGGCGGTGGCGACGTCGGCGGGCGGGATGGACAGGACCACGTGATAGACGTGCCCGTCCGGTAGGTCCACCTGATGTCCGGTCATAAGGGCGTCCAGTTGCTGAGCCAGCCGTGCGCGTCCTGGGGCGGTGGTCGCGTCCTCTCCCCAGGACCCGCCGCGTACCCAGTCGGGGTTCCACGCCGCCACGACGTGCGGGTCACGGTGCTCGTTGGAGCGACCCCGGCCGAACAGGTAGCGCAGCAGCCCCAGGGTGTTGGAGCCGCGCTTGCCGCGGCCCGCGACTTCGGCGATCACCGCCCGGCCCCTCGGTGCTGGTCCACTGCACCGAGCACCCGGTACAGCTCGTCCAAGACCCGCTCGTGGTAGGCCAGCACCGCCTGCAACTGCTGCGGACCGACGACGTGGCCGCTATTGGCCTGGCGGGCGAGTTGGTTGAGCGCGCTGCTCGATCGGGACAACTTCACCGCAGCGGCTTCCCACTCGGCTACCCAGTGCCGCTGCTGGTGTAGCGACCAGCCGTCGGGCTCGCGCAGTCCGCACTCGACCAGGTACAGCGGCACCGACAACCCGGCCACCGCCGCCCTCGCTGCCAACGCGGCCCGAACCTTGATGGTGGTGCGGATGTTGATCCGGGTCTCAGCGCCTCCGCGCACACGCCGCTGCCGACGCACACCCTGCTTCCTCGTGCTCATCGTTCCCCCCGAAATGACAGGCGGGCTCTCCGGAGCCCGCTCACTCTCAACGTCGAACGACTGGCTGGAAAGTGCCAGCTTTGCCTTGCCGATCTGTGACCCGCGGAGTCGGTGCAGTCCGTGCAGCGCCCTCGTGAGGTCGAGCCGGGCGCGATGACGATGAGGTCGGCGCCGACTTCGCGCGCCACGTCCCGGTCGGGCTCACTGCCGCGCCGGCCACCGTGCAGCCCACGCTCGTCGCCGACGGCACGGGAGTGCCTCGGTCGATGGCGCGTGGGCTGCGCGGTGAGCCGGTGGCGTTTGGTCAGGACGCCCTTCGGGTGTCCTGATCTCTAGCTTGCTACGGCGGCAGATGGCCGCCTTCGTGCTGCGAAGAGCGCACGAAGGGAGCGAAGGTAGTGGCGTCCCCTGTGCTGCTCCCTTCGCTCCTTGGGTGCTTCCTTCGCGCCCTCTCGGGTTGATCCGCCATACCCAGCCGCCACCGAAGTCGGCCTTACCGGAGCGGACTTTGGCTCCGGCCTTGGCACGCTTCAAGGCGTCTTTGGAGAAGCCAGCCCGGTGTCCTTCGGCCAACAACTCACGCACCAGGGCCTCACCGCCGCGCCCTGTCAGGTAGTCGATGAGCCATGCGGCAGCGTCCACCCGCTCGTCCCGTCGTCGTGAGCGGAGCGCTGGAGGAGGTCAACGACCGAGGCCGTCGAGGCCCCTGCCAGACGATCCGAACGACCGTGGTCTCCCCTCCGTTGTCGGCCATGACGGGGGCGGAGATGCTCCCGTAGGACAGCGACGGGACGGTCGACACCGACACCACATTCGACTTGATGACCGACAGGACGTAGTTGTAGTCGTCCTCCGCGGCGAACCCAGGGCGTGCCGACGACCTACCTGTAGGCCCGGCACCACTGATGGCGTCGACCGGATCGACACCCGCCGTCGCCTTCCGGAAGTGCCCGATGCCCAGGATGGTCGTGCCGTCTGCTGCGCCAGGAGCCTCAACTTCTCCAACTGCGAACGCACGATGGAGTTGTCGTTGAGCTGTCCCGTGGTCAGCTTCGCCGTCAGGTCCCCGACGATCGCGCTCTTGCCAATGCCAGGTTTGCCGACCCGCAGGGCGACCTCGCCGACGGGTAGGTAGTCCCGCCACACGAACCGCGTCTGCTTGATGTCGACCTCGCGCACCGACCTCACCCGCAGGCGCCGGGTCGGTGGTTCGTCGTGCGCTCCAGGCAGAGCTTGTCCCCCGAACTCAGTCATGGCGTCAGTCCTCGGCGGACAGTGCGCGCACGAGCGACTCCGTGATCACCATGATCCGGCCGCCGTACTTGGCCACCTTGGCGGGGAACTCGTCGCGGGCGACGAGGTCGTACGCCTTGCTACGGCTCATCCCGAACGCTGTCGCCGCGGTTGACACGTCCACGGCCGGTGGCCACGTCGCCTTGATCTCCGCCAGGGTCGGACGTCGCTTGGCTTCCTGCCTACTGGCCATCGGATTCGCCCCCTCGCTGCTTCCGCTCGACCAAGCGAGCCAGGAAGGCGTGGTAGGCAATGATGTTGCGGCCACGCGGCAGTCTGTCCCCCATCTCCCAGCGGTGCACCGTGGACGCCGTGACTTCGCAGTCGTGCGCGACCAGCGATTGGCTGAGCCCGGCATCGACGCGGAGCCGCCGTGCTCTACCAGTGCGAATCCAGTTTTGAAGCTCGGCGGAGCGGTCCGCCAGAGTCTTCCCCCCGTTAGTCATGCCGACCACGTTACGCGAACGGTCTTTACTCATGCCGCACCCATGGCATACCTTGTTGGTCATCCAAGGCACTGACGATGAGGGGGGTGCGTATCGTTCTGCCGTGCCTCGCCTACCGAAGAACTTCCGGATCGCCTGGGTGTCGGTCGACGTGTTGCCGCCTGATGGCTACCTGGCTCTGACCCCGGACAGCGCCATCCCGGTTCGCTTCCAAGCCAACTTCGTGCTGGACGAGCCGGACGTCGCGGCAACGATGGAGTTGTTCGTCGGCCCCGACCTCCGGCCGGTCGTGCTGTCGATGACGGTGAAGGCCAAGGCGACGGCACCAGTCACGACGGGGGTCATGAGGCAGATCCTCGTCGACCAGATGACACGTGCGGCGGTCGAGAAAGCCACGGTGCCCGCATCCGTGCGGGACGAGTGGCTGGCGACCCTGCCCCCTGGATTCCAGCCGGTCGAGCAGCGTGAAGCCTCGTTGCCGAACGCGGATGAACGCGTCCGCAACCAGGCCGATGACGACGCCCGGCGCGCGGCGCGGATCTACTCCGACGCCGTGGCAGCAGGCAACAGGGCACCCGCGGTGGCCGTGGCCAACGTGATGAACAGGTCGCGGACGCAGGCTGCGCGGTACATCCGCAGGGCCCGGGAACTCGGATTGCTGCCCCCTCTGGGCTCATCGGAGGAGGCCTGAACTAAGGAGCTGCAAGCTCGTGGGGGACCCGATCAAGAAGATCGAGTTGAAGGACGGTACGACGAGGTACCGGTTCGTGATCGACATCGGGCGTGACCCGGCGACCGGCAAGCGTAGGCAGTTGACCAAGACCTACGGCACCAAGAAGGAAGCCCGCGCCGAGTACGCCAAGGTCAAGCACCAGACCGACGAGGGGACGTTCGTCGGGCCCGACAAGACCACCGTGTCGGCCTGGCTGGACACCTGGTTGAAGTCCACGACGGTCGACGTCGAGAAGGCCACCGCAGCCAACTACGCCGACGCGCTGCTGCCGGTGCGCGAGCGGCTCGGCGGGAAGCGGCTTCAGGACGTCACCGAAGAGGACGTCGACGAGCTGGTCAGCTGGATGCTCACCTCCGGCCGGAAGCGCGGTGGGAAGGTCGGCAGCGGGCTCAGCGTCAGGTCCGTGCAGCTCACGCTGGGGCGTTTCAGGTCATCGTTGAACGTGGCGATGCGGCGCAGGTTGGTCGTCCGCAACGTCGCCCAATACACCCAGATCCCGCGCGAAGCGCGGCGCAAGGCGGCGGCTATAGCGGCCTTGCGGGTGCCCTGGAGTGAGACGGAGGTGAGACAGTTCCTCGCCGCGATCCGCGACCACCGACTTCACGCGCCCGTGCTCTTGGCGCTGATCGGGATGCGGCCCGCCGAGGTCTGCGGACTGCGATGGTCGGCCGTTGACCTCGACGCGGGGACGCTGTCGATCGAGCTGACGCGCACGCTGGTCGAGGGTGAAGTCGAGGAGAAGGGGCCGAAGTCGGAGAAGGGCAAGCGCAAGCTGCCCCTGCCCACACCTCTGCACGCAGCGCTCAAGGCGTTCAAGGCCAGGCAGGCCGCGGAGGCGATGAGGGCCGGTGAGCTGTACGAGCGGTCCGGGTTCGTGCTGGTTGACGAGCTGGGGCACGCCTGGAAGACCGATCGACTTCGGCGGGCGATTCACAAGCTGATGGACCAAGCCAACGTGCGGAAGGTCCGGCCGTACGACGCTCGGCACGCCTGCCTGACGTACCTGGCGACGTCCGGTGTGCCGGACGTGATCGTGAGCGCCTGGGCGGGCCACGCGGATCTCAGCTTCACCAAGCGGGTGTACATCCACCCGAACGTCGAGCACCTGAGGCAAGCAGCCGACCAGCTCGGCGAACTCCTGGGCTGAAAGAAGCAGTACGAGCGTTCGTGAGAAATTGTGAGACGACGCGCCCTCAAACAGAATCAGGGCCTTGTCTCACCGTAGTGATCCAAGGCCCTGACCTGGGCTTTCGCCGTACTTCGACCGTCGGGACGACAGGATTTGAACCTGCGACCCCTTGACCCCCAGTCAAGTGCGCTACCAAACTGCGCCACGTCCCGGCCGCACCCCCCGTTGTGGGGTGCTCGCATAGCTTAGCGCACCCGCAACGGGGCCCCGACGCGGGCCCCCGACTTGGTCTTGCGGGGGCTCCTACCTGCGAAAAAGCGGAGGCCCGGTGGCTGGCGGATCCTCGTCGGCTTTTCTCGGTCGGTGCCGATCCTCCGGTCGGCGTTCGTCCACTACGCGGTCGCGTGGTCGGTGGCGCTACCGCCTTTGGCCGGGTCGTCCGCGTCGACTTTCGGGTGCCCCGTCGGCAGGGCCGCCTCCAGGGTGAAGCTGCCGTCGGCCCTTGCCGTGGTGGTCAGGGTGCCTCCCAGGAGGCTGACCCGCTCGGAGAGGCCGTGCAGGCCTTCTCCGCCTCGGTCTTGGGCGGGCACTGGGGCCGGCGGTGGGCCGTTCCGCACCTTGAGGTGGAGGTGGGAGTCGGTCGCGGTCACGTTGATCTCCACCGCTGCACCGGGAGCGTGTTTGGTCACGTTGGTCAGGGCTTCCTGGACCACTCTGTAGGCGGCTCGGCCGATCCCCGGCGGTGGGGGTGGGCTGTGGTTGGCGTAGGTCACCACCAGTCCTGCTGCTCTGGCTCGGTCGACCAGGGACGGCAGGCCCTCGAAGCCCGGGGCGGGCTCGGTGTTCAGGAGCCCCAGGGCTGCTCGCATCTCGGCCAGGGACTCCTTGGCCAGCGCACGCAGGCGACGGGCGGTGTCCCTGGTGGGTGGGTCGGTGGTGGTGGCGGCCAGGGCTGCCGCCTCCACGGCTATGAGGGTGGCGTGGTGGCCCACGGCGTCGTGGATCTCGCGGGCGATCCTGGCTCGTTCCGCGGACCTGGCCCCGTCCTCCCTCGCCTCCAGTTCGGCGGTCCGGGCCCGGTGCGCTTCGGCGAGGCTCGCGGTCAGTTCGCGCCTGGTGGTGATGAGGGCGCCCAGTGCCGCGGGGGCGCCGGACATGAAGAGGGTGAACGCGTAGGTGAGGAGGGCGGCACCCGGTGGGAGGCCCTCGCGGACCACGACGAAGGTGGCGGGGACGGCGGTCGTGAGGGTCACGCAGGCGATCACCAGCGGGGGCTTGGAGGTGCGGCCCGCGCGGTAGAGGGCGACGACGGCGGGGGGCCACCCCAGGCCGCCGACCAGGGCGGGGAGGCAGAGGACGACCGCTGCGGTGGGGCTCCGGCGGCGCAGCGGGAGGAGGAGGCACGCGGCCAGGGCGGTGGGGATCGACCAGCTGAACGGGACGCCCTCGGCCATCAGGACCATGGCGGCCGGGACGGTGACCGCCAGGAGCTCGACGAGCAGGGTCACCACGCGTCACGCACCTGGTGGGCGATGAGGGCGGCCTGGACGCGGTTCTCCACGCCGAGCTTGGTGAGGACCGTGGAGACGTAGCTCTTGACGGTGGCCTCGCTGAGCCCGAGGGACCTGGCGATGGCCTGGTTCGAGCGGCCGGAGGCGAGGAGGGACAGGACCTGGCGCTCGCGGGCGCTCAGGCCGTCCAGGTGCGTGGGTTCGCGCAGGCCGCGGGCGCGCAGCTTGGGCAGCAGGCGGGCGGTGATGCGGGGGTCGAGGACGGCGCCGCCGGCGGCCAGGTCGAGCACGGCGCGGACCAGGGCTTCCGGCTCGGCGTCCTTGAGCAGGAAGCCCTGGGCGCCCAGCTCCAGGGCGGTGGCGACGTAGTCGTCCAGGTCGAACGTGGTCAGCACGGCCAGGGCGGGCGGCGCGGACCAGGCGAGCAGCACCTTCAGCGCGGCCAGGCCGTCCATGCCGGGCATCTGCACGTCGACCAGCGCCACGTCGGGCCGCACGCGCCGGACCACGTCGAGCAGCCCGGCGCCGTCCGCCGCCTCGCCGACGACCACGACCCGGCCGTCGGCCTCCAGCAGCGTCCTCAGGCCCCGGCGCAGCAGCGGTTCGTCGTCAGCGAGGACCAATCTGACCGGCACGTCGCCAGGCAACCGCATTCCGCCTGCCGGAGCAACCGATCACTTCTTGGCGCGCTTCTCCCGGACCCGGACGGAGATGCGGACGGGGCTGCCCTCGAACCCGAACTCCTCGCGCAGCCTGCGCTCGACGAACCGCCGGTAGCCGGCCTCCAGGAAACCGGTCGTGAACAGCACGAACGTCGGCGGCCGGGTGCTCGCCTGGGTGGCGAACAGGACCTTGGGCTGCTTGCCGCTGCGCACGGGCGGCGGGGTGGCGGCGATGAGGTCGTTGAGCCAGGCGTTCAGCCGTCCGGTGGGCACGCGGGTGTCCCACGAGGTCAGGGCGGTGCGCAGGGCGGGCGCGAGCTTGCGCACGGCGCGGCCCGTCAACGCCGAGATGTTCACGCGTTCGGCCCAGGGCACCCGGACCAGGCCGCGCTCCAGCTCGCGGACCATCGCGTGCCGCCGGTCCTCGTCCACGAGGTCCCACTTGTTGAACGCGAGCACGCACGCGCGGCCGGACTCGACGACCATGGTCAGCACCCGCAGGTCCTGCTCGCTGATCGGCTCGGACGCGTCCAGCAGCACGATCGCCACCTCTGCCGACTCGATGGCGGCCTTGGTGCGCAGCGACGCGTAGTACTCGGCGCCGGACGCGAAGTTGACACGCTTGCGCAGGCCCGCGGTGTCGACGAACCGCCACGTCTCGTCGTCCAGCTCGACGAGCGAGTCGACGGGGTCGACGGTGGTGCCCGCGGTGGCGTCGACGACGGACCGGTTCTCCCCGGTCAGGCGGTTGAGCAGGGAGGACTTGCCGACGTTCGGCCGGCCGACGAGGGCGACCCGGCGGGGGCCGCCGCGCTGGGCCTCGAACGTCTCGCGGGGCGTCTCGGGGAGCGCGTTGAGGATCGCGTCGAGCATGTCGCCGGAACCGCGGCCGTGCAGGCCGGACACCGGGATCGGCTCGCCGAGGCCCATCGACCACAGGGACGCGACCTCGGCGGCGAGGCGTTCGTCGTCGACCTTGTTCGCGACCAGCAGCACGGGCCGCTTGGAGCGCCGCAGCAGCTTCACGGCGGCTTCGTCGGTGGTGGTCGCGCCGACCGTGGCGTCCACGACGAACACGATGGCGTCGGCGGTGGCCATGGCCAGTTCGGCCTGCGCGGCGACGGAGGCCATCATGCCGGTGGCGTCGGGCTCCCAGCCGCCGGTGTCGACCACGGTGAACTTGCGGCCGTTCCACAGCGCGTCGTAGGCGACCCGGTCGCGGGTCACGCCCGGCACGTCCTGCACGACCGCCTCGCGGCGGCCGATGATGCGGTTGACCAGGGTCGACTTGCCGACGTTCGGCCGGCCGACCACGGCCAGCACGGGTTGCGGGGTGGGCCCGCCGCCCTCCTCGTCGAACGTGTCGTCGTCGAGCGCGGTCCAGTCGGACTCGTCCGCCCAGGTGCCGTCCAAGTCCGTCATCGAACTTCTCCTCGCTGGCTGTCGAGCTCGGCCACCAGCGTGGCCAAGCGGTCGCGGACCTGCTCGGTGGCCTTCACGAGCGCCTGCCGACCCTTGTCGGCGGGCAGCTCGAAAGCCTCACCCACGAGCACGTCCACCACGGGCCGGAACCTCCGTCGGGTCCCGGCGGGGCGCAGGGTGCCGCGGCACGCCACGGGCACGACGAGCGCACCGGTCGAGCGGGCGAGCCACGCGGCGCCCTGCTGCGCCTCGCCCACGTCCCCCGCGCCCCGGGTGCCCTCGGGGAACACGCCGACCACGCCGCCGTCCCGCAGCACCTTCTGCGCGGCGAGCAGCGGCGTGCGGTCGGGTTCGCCGCGGCGCACGGCCAGTTGGCCGATCGCGCGCAGGCCGGTGCCCACGACGCCCTTGAACATCTCCTGCTTGATCAAGAAGACCACGCGGCGGGGGAAGGCGCCGAGGAGGATCGGTCCGTCCACCATGGAGCTGTGGTTGGCGACGATCACCACCGGGCCGGTGGTCGGCACCCGGTCCGCGTGGTGCACGCGGACCCGGAAGGGCAGGCGGAACGGGTAGCGCGCGATCCACCGGCCGACGTCGTGCAGCCGGGGCAGCGCCCCCTCGGGGAGCGGGTCGTTCACCCGTGCACCCGTCCGCTCGGCTGGGCCAGCAGGCCGCGCCCGTCGACCAGGTCGAGCAGCGCGGCGAGCACGCCGGCCAGGTCGAGGGAGGTCGTGTCGAGGACCACGGCGTCGTCGGCGGCGCGCAGCGGGGACACCGCGCGGGTCGAGTCGTAGGTGTCGCGGCGGCGCACGTCGGCGAGGGTGGCGTCCAGGGTGGACGCCCGGCCGGACGCGGCGTCCTGCTTGGCGCGGCGGGCGGCGCGGGCCTCGGCGTCGGCGGTGACGTAGACCTTGAGCGCGGCGTCGGGCGCGACGACCGTGCCGATGTCTCGGCCCTCCACGACGATGCCGCCCGCCTCGTCGAGCGCGGCGGCGATGACGCGGCGCTGTTCGGCGACGAGCAGGGCGCGCACCTCGGCGACGGCGGAGACCGGGGAGACCGCGAGGGTCACCTCGGGGCCGCGGATCTCGGCGCCGACGTCCGCGCCGTCGAGGTGGGTGGTGGAGCGCTCGGGGTCGGTGCCCTGGACGAGGGAGGCGGCGCGGGCGACCCGGGTCACCTCGGCGGTGTCGGCGAGGTCGACGCCGGAGCGCAGCACGGCCAGGGTGAGGGCGCGGTACATCGCGCCGGTGTCCAGGTAGCGTGCGCCCAGGGTCGCCGCGAGCCGGCGCGCGACGGAGGACTTGCCGGTGCCGGAGGGACCGTCGAGGGCCACCACGCCACGCAGCTGACCGTGTCCCACGGGGGTTTCCTCCTTGAGGGGGCGGTTCGTCAACCTCCAATTGTGCCTGGTGCGGGGCGTCACACCAGCATCGGCCCGGTCAGGGGCGCGCCAGGTCGGCCAGCAGCAGCCCGCTGCGCGGCTTCGGGGTGAAGTACGTGCTCTTGCGCGGCATCCGGTGGCCGGCCGCGTGGACGGCCAGCACGTCGGCCACCGGCACGGGTGCGATCCGGACCACGGCGTCGACGTCCACCGGCACCGGGTCGGTGACCGGGCGGACCCGGGGGCCGTCCAGGCCGAGGGCCCGGCGGAGCAGCACCTCCTCGACGACGGCGTGGTCGACGCCGCCCCCGACCGGCAGGACCACGCGCACGGCCGCCGCGCCGGCCACCACCACGACCACGCCCGGTGACGGCGGGGTGGCCGGTTCGACCGGGGTCACCTCCAGGCCCGCCGCGCGCCACGCCGCGACGAGGTCGTCCAGCCGCAGGCCGGTGCCGGTCAGGGCGCGGTGGATGGGGCCGACCCGCAGGGCGGGGCCGGCGGTGACGAGGGCCAGCAGGCCGTCCAGGCCCGCCGACGCGGCCACCCGGTGGTTGCCGTCGGCGACCAGCAGCGGGTGGGCGCCGGCCGCGGTGAGGAGGGCCTCCTGGTGCTCGCCCGGCCCCACCAGCCACAGGCGGTGCCGCCGGCCGCCGGGGTCGACGACGGACGCGGCGGGCTCGCCGTCCACGGCGCCGACCAGGTCGGTCAGGCCGCCGTCGTCGACCGGGACCAGCATGGCGGCGCTGGTGGCGCAGCCCAGTTCGGCCAGCACGCGGGCGCGTTCGGCGACCACCTCGGGGTAGACGTCCTCGGTGTGCCCGGCGGCGGCCGGGTCGGCCACGCACAGCAGGCCGTGCGCGGTGCCGTCCGGGCCGTCCACGCGGTAGGGGGCGACGACGTCGCGCACCTCGCGGTAGGCGGTGCCGCGCAGCCTGGCCAGCTCGGCGCGGGCGCGCGGGAGGGCGTCGAGCAGCGACTCGCCGGCGGCGAGGGCGGCGGGCGTGCGGTGCGGGTGCTGGACCGCGAGCAGCGTCCCGGGGCGGGCCCGCGCGAGGGCGGCCACGACGCGCTCCGGTTCGGCGAACTCGTCCACGTCGGGGCCCGGCACCGCGCCCCGGACCACCCAGCCCCTGCTGATCGCCCTCACCCGTCGGATCACCGGACTATGATCGATGACATGAACGTCGAGGTCACGCCGCTCCCCGGAATCGGCACCCGCCAGGACTTCATGATCCGCGCGGGCAGGCGGATCGGGGTGATCACCTACCGCGACGGCAAGTTCGAGCTGATCGTGTCGCACCCCGACGACCCCGACGGGTGCGCCGCCTCCATACCGCTCACGGCCGCCGAGGCCGGCACGCTCGCCGGCCTGCTCGGCGCACCGCAGCTGGTCGCGCACCTGGAGGAGCAGCACCGCGACGTCGCGGGCATCTCGACGCAGCAGTTCCCGATCGTGCCCGGCTCCCGGTTCGACGGGCGCCCGCTGGCCGACACGGAGCTGCGCACCCGCACCGGCGCGTCCATCGTGGCGGTCGTCCGCGCGGGTTCCGTCCACCCGTCGCCGCGCCCGGACTTCGTGTTCACGGGCGCCGACCTGGTCGTGGTCGTGGGCACCCGCGAGGGCCTGCACTCGGCCGGTGAACTGCTGGGGAGTGGCTGAACACCTTGCACAGCACAGCCATCGCGCTGATCCAGCTCGGCGCGGTCTTCTTCGGTCTCGGCCTGCTCGGCAAGATGGCCTGGCGCATCGGCATCTCGCCCATCCCGCTCTACCTGATCGGCGGCCTGGCCTTCGGGCAGGGCGGCCTGGTCCCCCTGCACGGCATCGAGGACTTCACGCACATCTCCAGCGAGATCGGCGTCATCCTCCTGCTCCTCCTGCTCGGCCTGGAGTACTCGGCGGCCGAGCTGATGACCGGCCTGAAGCGCTCGTGGACGGCCGGGCTGCTCGACATCGTGCTGAACGCCGCGCCGGGCGCGATCGCGGCGATCGTCCTGGGCTGGGGCCCGGTGGGCGCGCTGGCGATGGCCGGCGTCACCTACATCTCGTCCTCGGGCATCATCGCGAAGGTCCTCGGCGACCTGGGCCGGCTCGGCAACCGGGAGACGCCGGTGGTGCTGTCGGTGCTGGTCTTCGAGGACCTGGCGATGGCGGTCTACCTGCCGATCCTGACCGCCGTGCTGGCGGGCGTGAGCTTCGCGGGCGGCCTGACGGCGGTCGGCATCTCGCTGCTGGCCATCACCGTGGTGCTGGTGATCGCGCTGAAGTTCGGCCGGTACGTGTCGGCGATCGTGGACAGCCCGGACCCCGAGGTGTTCCTGCTGAAGGTGCTCGGCGCGGCGCTGCTGGTGGCCGGCCTGGCCTCGCAGCTCCAGGTGTCGGCGGCGGTGGGCGCGTTCCTGCTGGGCATCGCGATCTCCGGGTCGACGGCGGAGAACGCGACGCGGATGCTGGAGCCGCTGCGGGACCTGTTCGCGGCGATGTTCTTCGTGGTGTTCGGCCTGAACACGGACCCGGCGTCGATCCCGCCGGTGTTGGGCCTGGCGGTCGCGCTGGCGGTGGTGACGACGCTGACGAAGGTCGCCACGGGCTGGTGGGCGGCGAAGCGGCAGGGCGTCGGGCGGATGGGCCGGGCGCGGGCGGGCGCGGCGCTGGTGGCGCGCGGCGAGTTCTCCATCGTGATCGCCTCGCTCACGGTGGCGTCCGGCGCGGTGGACGGGCAGCTGGCGGCGCTGGCCACGGCGTACGTGCTGCTGATGGCGGTCCTGGGCCCGGTGGCGGCGCGCGTCGTCGAGCCCCTGGTGAAGTTCACCCGAAAGCGTGGTAACGAGCCGGCGGCGGTCTGACCTGTATCCCGGGGCTCGGCGGTGACCTCCTCATAGCGTCTGCCGCCGAACCCCGGAGGGGGTCGCCATGTCAGAACCAACGGGCGCCGAAACCACGGGCCGCTACCTGGTCCTCCTGGAGGACAGGTCGGCCGCGGCCGGTGCACGGGAGATGAGCCGGGTCGCGGGCATCACCGCGGCCAGCACAGCCGACCACGCCACCACGGCCGAGCTGGCCGCCGCCGACGGCGTGATCTTCCAGGACCTCGGCATCGCCGTCGTCGACGCCACCCCCGACCAGGTCGCGCGGCTGTCCCGGGCCGCCGAGGCACCGGGGCCGATCACGGTGGTCGAGGCCGAGCGGGTCGTGCGGGCGTACGACTCGGTCGACACCGGCCAGGCCGCCGCGGTCGACGAGTCGGTGTTCACCTGGGGCCTCCAGGCGGTTGGCGCGAACCTCAGCTCGGCCACCGGCAAGGGCGTCCGGGTCGCCGTGCTGGACACCGGGTTCGCCGTGGACCACCCCGACTTCGCCGGGCGCGCGGTCATCACCAACTCGTTCATCAGCGGCGAGACCGTCGACGACGCGCACGGCCACGGCACGCACTGCGTCGGCACGGCCGCGGGTCCCCGCACGCCGCTGTCGGGCGGGCCGGGCTACGGCGTCGCGCACGAGGCCGAGGTCTACGCGGGCAAGGTGCTGTCCAACGCCGGTTTCGGCTCGGACAGCGGCATCCTCGCCGGCATCGAGTGGGCCATCGCGAACGGCTGCGCCGTCGTCTCGATGTCGCTCGGCGCGGCCGTGCGGCCGGGCACGCCGCACTCGCTGGTCTTCGAGCAGGCGGCGACGCGCGCGCTGGCCAAGGGCACGCTGATCATCGCCGCCGCGGGCAACGAGAGCAGGCGGCCGGGGTCGGTCAACCCGGTCGGCCACCCGGCGAACTGCCCGTCGATCCTGGCCGTGGGCGCGGTCGACGTGCAGCGGGCCGTCGCGTTCTTCTCCTGCGGGACGGTCGACGCGGTCGGCCAGGTCGACCTGGTCGGGCCGGGCGTCGACGTCTACTCCAGCTGGAACCGGGAGGACGGCGCGCTCGGCAGGCACAAGCGAATCCAGGGCACGAGCATGGCCACGCCGCACGTCGCGGGCGTCGCCGCGCTCGTCGCCGAGCGGCACGGTGCCCGCGGGTGGGAGCTGTGGGCGAGGTTGGCGCAGTCCGGCCGCCGGCTGGGCCTGCCCTCCACGGACGTGGGCGGCGGGCTGGTGCAGGCACCCTGACGCGGGGCCCTGACTCCACGAGGCGGCCCGCCAACCGGCGCAAGCGATTGCGGCGGTCGGCGGACCGCCGCGCGCCGCCCGCGTGACCGACCCCCTACGCTGTGCGGGTCGCTCGACCCACTGTCGAACACGTGTTCTATGCTCACGGGTCGAGCCGGACGCGCAGAGAGGACTACCGAGATCGTGCAGGCGGACACGCTCGTGGAGCAGGAAGACAAGGTGGACGCCGTCGCGCCCGCCGCACCCGTGCAGGAGGACGCGCCCGTGCCGCAGGAACAGCCCGAGCCCGTGGTGAAGGCCGACAGCGCGCCCGCGGTCGTGAGCGAGCCCGAGGCCGAGAAGCCCGCGGTCGAGGCCAAGGCGGAGCCGAAGCCCGAGCCGAAGCCCGAGCCCAGGACCGAGGACGCCGAGGCCAAGCCCGCCGCGAAGCGCCCCAAGTCGACGGCCAAGAAGACCCGGACGGTCGAGCTGACGCTGACCGTCACCGGCACCGCGGACGGCGACTGGCAGGCCGACCTGGTGCACGGCACCAAGCGGGTCGTGCAGGGTCTGACCATCTCGGCCGCCGCGGTGGCCCGTGCGGCCAAGGAGCTGCACGAGGACATCTCCGGCGGCATCGAGGAGGTCATCGAGGCCGCCCGGTCCCAGCACCGCACCCGCATGGAGGAGCTGGAGGCCGAGCTGGCGAGGGTCAAGGCCGCCCTGGCCGAGCTCAGCGACTGAGCTGACGAAGCAGGTCCGGAGGGCCGCCCGCGCACCGCGTGGGCGGCCCTCCGGCGTCGGGGGCCCCGGGGGGCTAGCGCGACGGGTCGAGGACGAGCTTGCCGGTGCTGCGCCGCGAGCGGAGGTCCTCGTGGGCGCGGCGCACCTCGGACAGGCCGTACTCGCCGCCCGGCACGGCCCGCAGGTCGCCCGCGAGCACCAGGTCGAACAGCTCGGCCATGGCGCGGTGCACGACGCGGCCGGGCAGCGCGAACGCGTGCGGCAGCCACATGCCGGCCACGGCGGTGGAGCGGACGAGCAGCTTGCCGGGCGGGATCGGCGACGGCTGCTCGCGGCTGGCCATGCCGTAGAACGCGAGCCGGCCGAACGGCGCGAGCGCCGCGACGCTCTGGTCGGTGACCGCGCCGCCGGTCATGTCGAGCACGACGTCGACGCGGCGGCCGTCGTTGGCCTCGCGCAGGGCGGCGGTCATGTCCGGCGCGGTCGAGTCGACGGCCACGTCGGCGCCGAGGTCGAGGGCGAGCTTGCGCTTCTCCTCGCTGCTGGCGGTGGCGATGACGCGGCCGGCGCCCCACTTCTTGGCCAGCTGCACGGCCAGCGTGCCCACCCCGCCCGCGGCGGCGTGCACGACGACGCTCTCCCCCGGCTCCAGGTGGGCGCTGCGGCGCAGCAGCAGCCACGCCGTCGCGCCCTGCACGACCATGCTCAGCGCGGTCAGGTCGTCCACGCCGTCGGGCACGTCGAACGCGGTCGCCGCGGGCACGACGGCCTTCTGCGCGTACCCGCCGCCGCCCGAGGTGAGGGCGACGACGCGGCGGTCGCCCGCGGTGCCGACGACCTCGCCGCCGGGCACGAGCGGCAGCTCCTGCTTGGCGAGGTAGGAGTTCTCGGCCTGGTGCGTGTCGGCGTAGTTGAGGCCCGCGCGGCTGACCTCGACGAGGAGTTCACCCGGTCCGGCGACGGGGTCGGGCAGTTCGACCTCGGTGAGGACCTCCGGTCCGCCGAACTCGGTGATCTGGATGGCGCGCACGGGTGTCAGCTCTCCTCGGGGACGTCGGACGTGGTCAGCGGGTCGCGGGTGAAGCTGATCCGCTCGCCGCTCGCGGTGCGGGGGCCGGGCGGGTTGGGGAAGGTGAACGGGGCGCTGGGCCGGCCGGCCTGCACGAACCAGCATTCACCTGGTTGGCCGGAGCGCAACACGGAGATGAACGCGTCGACCACGTCGCCCACGTCCATGATGGGCATGCCGGCGGCTTCCAGGGCGTCCTTGACGCCGGTGACGATGTGGGTGTCGGCGAACGACGGGCAGACCGCGTTGACCGTGACGCCGTCGGCGGCGAGCACGGGGCCGAGGCCGCGCACGAGGCCGACGACCGCCGCCTTGTTGGCGCCGTAGAGGGGGTCCATGGGCATCGCCATCAGGCCGGCCATGCTGGCGGTGGCCACGATGCGCCCGCCGCCGCGCGCCTTGAGCGCGGGCAGGGCGGCGTGCACGCCGTACACGACGCCGTCGAGGTTGACGCCCATGACGGTGCGGTACCGCTCGACGTCGAAGTCCTCGAAGGTGAAGCCGGTGGCGATGCCCGCGTTGAGCACGGCGATGTCGAGGCCGCCGAAGCGCTCGACGGCCAGGGCGACGGCCGCCGCGCTGTCCCGGGGGTCGCGCACGTCGCAGCGGGTGAACACGCCGTCGACCTCGTCGGCCACGGCCTCGCCGCCCGCCTCGTCGACGTCGGCGAGGACGACCGAGGCCCCGGCCGCGGCGAGCCGCCGCGCCACCCCCGCGCCGATGCCGTTCGCGGCCCCGGTGACCAGTGCGACCTTGCCCGAGAACTCCACCGCGCCTCCTCTGGCGACACATTCCGACCAGTCGGTATGGTTCTCCTGACGCGCTCTGGCGTCAAGGCGACCCCACGAGTAGGTTACTAAGCGGTTGCTTAGGCCCGCAGATCAAGGAGGACTGACCGTGGCCGAGACTGACGCACGAGTGGCGATCGTCACCGGTGCCGCGCGGGGCATCGGCGCCGCCGTGGCCACCCGGCTCGCGCGGGACGGGTTCGCCGTCGCGCTGCTCGACCTGAACGAGGAGAGCTGCGCCGACGCCGTCGGGAAGATCAGGGCCGCGGGCGGCACGGCCCTCGCGGTGGGCGTGGACGTCAGCGACAGCGCCGCGGTCGAGACGGCCGTGCAGCGCGTGGCCGACGAGCTGGGCCCGCCGGTCGTGCTGGTGAACAACGCGGGCGTGCTGCGCGACAACCTGCTGTTCAAGATGACCGACGACGACTGGGACACGGTCATCGGCGTGCACCTGCGGGGCTCGTTCCTGATGAGCCGCGCGGTGCAGAAGTTCCAGACGAAGGCGGGCTGGGGCCGGGTCGTGAACCTGTCCAGCACCTCCGCGCTGGGCAACCGGGGCCAGGCCAACTACGCCGCCGCCAAGGCCGGCCTCCAGGGCTTCACCAAGACCCTGGCCATCGAGCTGGGCAAGTTCGGCGTCACGGTCAACGCCATCGCCCCGGGCTTCATCGCCACCGACATGACCGCCGCCACGGCGGCCCGCGTCGGCGTGGACTTCGAGGACTTCAAGAAGGGCGCCGCCGCCGCCATCCCGGTCGGCCGCGTGGGCACGCCCGAGGACATCGCGCACACCGCCTCGTTCCTGGTGAGCGACGGCGCCGGGTTCGTGTCCGGTCAGGTCATCTACGTCGCCGGCGGACCGAAGGACTGACATGCGGGTATTCGCGAACCTCGACGAACTGGCCGCCGCCAAGGGCGAGCACCTGGGCTTCGGCGACTGGCACGAGATCACCCAGGACGAGATCAACCTGTTCGCCGACGCCACCGGCGACCACCAGTGGATCCACGTCGACCTGGAGAAGGCCGCCGCCGGGCCCTTCGGCGCACCCGTCGCGCACGGCTACCTGACCCTGTCGCTCATCCCCATGCTGGTGCGCGACGTCTACACCGTGCAGGGCCTGAAGATGGGCGTGAACTACGGCCTGAACAAGGTCCGCTTCCCCAGTCCGGTCACGGTCGGCTCGCGCGTGCGGGCCGGGGCGGAGCTGACCGAGGTCGCCGACACCGCGCAGGGCAAGCAGGCGGTGGTGAAGGTGACCGTCGAGATCGACGGCCACCCCAAGCCCGCGTGCGTCGCCGAGACCGTGGTGCTGCTCGTCGC
>NZ_JBPKJK010000008.1:0-107253 GCF_051756985.1 Saccharothrix sabaoui | reverse complement strand
CGCTCCGGCTCCCCGGCGAACCCGACGTGGTCGCCGGGGAACGCGGTCGGTTCCACGCCGATCGCGGCGGCCAGCGCCCTGGACGTGCGGTCGCACAGCTGGCCCGCCGACTCCTCGCCGATGCCGACCACCACCCGGGACGGCGAGGCGCGCAGCACGTCCAGGTCGGGCGCCCAGAACGCGGTGGGCACGAGCATGGCCGAGTGCTGGTAGTCGGCGTCGGCGACGTCCTGCGGCGACCGCTCGCCGCCGGCCATGTGCTGCACGACCTCCTCGGGCAGGTCGATCGCCGCGAGCGCGAGGAACTTGCGGAACGCGCCCACGTGGTCGCCGCCGAGGTGGGTGGCCGCGATGTCCTCGGTGCGCGCCCGCAGCTCGGCGCGGTCGTCCAGCAGCCCGCTCAGCGGCGGTTCGTGCGCGACGGCGGTGCGCACGAGGTCGGGGCGGGCCTGCACGAGGGCCAGGGCGCTGACCGCGCCGCCGCTGGAGCCCAGCACGGCGGCGGGGCCGGCGTCGACGTGCTCGATCAGCCGGGCGAGGTCGTCGGCGCGCAGTTCCGGCGTCGAGTCGCGCTCCCGGTCGTCCACCGGGCTGCGGTTGATGCCGCGCGGGTCGGTGGTGAGCACGGTGTGGTCGGTGGCCAGCAGGTCGGCCAGCTGTTCGAACGGGCGTGCGTCCATCGGCGCGCCGACGAGCACGACGAGCGGCCCCGTGCCGCGCAGCTCGTAGTGCAGGGACGCGTCCGGGACGCGCAGGGTGCCGGTGGTGGCGGTCATCGGGTTCCTCCTGGTGGCGGGGTCGGTGTTGGGCGTTCGGGGTACTGGACTCCCGCCGTCGGGCAGAATCGTCGGTCGTGAGCGAAGTTTTTCCGGCACCCGTCCCGGAGGACCCCGACGTGGACCGCGCGCGGGCCGGCGACACCGCCGCGTTCACCCGTCTGGTGCAACCGCTGCGGCGGGAGCTGCACGCGCACTGCTACCGGGTGCTCGGCTCCGCCCACGACGCCGACGACGCCCTCCAGGACGCGCTGCTGCGCGCGTGGCGCGGCTTCGCCCGGTTCGAGGGGCGCGGTTCGCTGCGCGGGTGGCTCTACACCGTCGCCACCCACGCCTGCCTGGACGCGGTGGCGAGCCGGGCGCGGCGCGCGCTGCCCGTCGACCTCGGCCCGTCGAGCGAGCGCGCCCGGCCGGACGACGCGCCGCGCACGGACGTGGCGTGGCTCGGCCCCTACCCGGACGTGGTCGGGCCGGACGGCGCGGTCGCCCGGCGCGAGGCCGTGGAGCTGGCGTTCGTGGCGGCGCTCCAGCACCTGCCGGGCAACCAGCGGGCGGCGCTGCTGCTGTTCGACGTGCTGGGGTTCTCGGCGGCCGAGATCGCCGAGACCCTGGGCACGACCACGACGTCGGTGAACTCGGCGCTGGCCCGCGCCCGCCGGGTGGTGGCCGAGAAGGCGCCCTCGGTGGGCGGGCAGCGGTCGCTGCACCGCGTCGGCGACGTGCGGCTGCGCGAGGTCGTGGCCGGGTTCTGCGCGGCGCTGGAGCGCGGTGACGCGGACGCGATGGTCGCGCTGCTCACCGAGGACGTCACCTGGTCGATGCCGCCGCTGCCGCACTGGTACCGGGGCGTGGACGCGGTGATGGACTTCGTGGTGCGGGTCCCGATGACGGGGTGCGGTTCGTGGCGGCACCTGCCGACGAGCGCGAACGGGCAGCCCGCGGTGGGCTGCTACCTGCGGCGGCCGGGATCGGCCGGGCCCCACGAGGCGTGGGCGGTCACCGTGCTCGGGCTGCGCGGCGACCGGGTCGCCGAGGTGGTGTCGTTCATCGGGGCCGAGCACTTCGCGCTGCTCGGCCTGCCCTCGTCACTGCCCTGACCCGGCCGGTCCCGACGTCGCCGCAGCACCCGCGCGGTGCTACTGGTCGGCGGTGGGGTCCCCGCGCAGCAGCGGCGTCAGGGCGAGACCGGCGAGGTTGGCGGCGGCGGCGCTGGACAGGGCGATGGTCCAGCCGACCGGCCCCAGCGGGGTGCAGCCGAAGAAACCGCTCACGCCCGGCGTCTGGACCACCCCGGCCAGCGCGGCGGCCGATCCCAGGCTCGCGGCCAGCACCGCGCGGTCCGCGCCGCCGGTCAGCAGGGTCTGGCCCAGCTGGGTGCCGACGAGCGCCACCAGCGCCACGGTGCTCGCCCGGCGCGCCCGGCCGGTGACCCTCGCCGCCGCCCACGCGGCGGTCGCGCCGAGGGTCGTCGTCACCGCCCGCGCGGTCACGTCCCGGGTCAGCGCCGACCCCAGCGACGACGTCGGCCCCTCGCGCAGCAGCTCCGGCACCGACTCGCCGTCCGGCCTGCTCAGCGCGATGGCCATGGCGGGCGCCAGGTCGGTCAGCAGGTTGACCAGCAGCAGCTGCCGGGCGGTCAGCGGCGAGCGGCCGGTCAGCGCCGACCCGAGCACGCTGAACGCGATCTCGCCGAGGTTGCCGCCCAGCAGGATCGCCAGCGCCTCCCGCACCGACGCCCACATCGCGCGGCCCTCGACCAGGGCGGCCACGATCGTCTCCAACCGGTCGTCGGTGACGACCAGGTCGGCCGCGGCGCGGGCGGCCGGGGTGCCGCGACCGCCCAGGGCGATGCCCACGTCGGCCAGCCGGATCGCGGGGGCGTCGTTCGCGCCGTCACCGGTCATCGCGACCACGCGGCCCAGCCGCTGGTACCCCTCGATGATGCGGACCTTCTGCGCGGGCGTGCAGCGGGCGACGACGTCGGCGGTGTCCAGCAGCGCGTCCAGCGACTCGTCGTCGAGGGCGTCGACCTGCGCGCCGGTGACGACGGTGACCGGGCCGTCGCCGTTGACCTCGGTCGCGATGGCCTCGCCGGTCGCCGGGTGGTCGCCGGTGATCATGACGATCCGCACGCCCGCCGCGCGCAGGGCCGCCGCGGCGGGCGGCGCGCCCTCGCGGACCGGGTCGGCGAGCGCGACGAATCCGACCAGCCGCAGCCCGCGCACGTCGTCGTCGGTGACGCGGTCGCGCCGGAACCCGGTGCGCTCGGCGACGGCGAGCACGCGGTGGCCGCGCGCGGCGAGCCGGTGCACGCGGGCGTCGAGCCGCCTGCGGGTGCGGGCGTCGAGGTCGCAGCGCGGCAGGACGACCTCGGGCGCGCCCTTCGCGCTCAGCACCCCGGACGCGCCGAGCACCGCGTGGTACCCGCGCGACGGTTCGAACGGCAGCGCGTCGACCGGCACCCACCCCTCCCCCGGTCCCACCCGGACCGAGCGCGCGCCCTCCAGCACGGCCCGGTCGGTCTGGTGGGCGAGGTCGGCCGGGTCGTCGGCGCACGGCGTGGCGCGCACGGCGGCGGCCAGCACCTCGCGCAACCCGTCGTCCAGGACGCCGGGGGCGGCGGTGCGGCGGCCGTCGTCGACGAGGCCGACGGCGAGCCTGCCCTCGGTCAGCGTGCCGGTCTTGTCGAAGCACAGCACGTCCACCCGCCCCAGCGCCTCGATGGTGCGCGGGTTGCGGACCAGCGCGCCGTGCTCGGCGAGCCTGCGCGCGGCGGCCAGTTGGGCGGCGTTGACCAGGAACGGCAGGCCCTCGGGCACCGAGGCGACGGCGAGGTTCACCGCCGCGCCCATGCTCTGCCGCAGCGGCACGCCGCGCAGCAGGCCCAGCCCGGTCACCGCGGCGGCCGACCCGAGCGCGACCGGCATGGTGCGGCGGGTCAGCTCGGCCAGCCGCGCCTCGACCCCGGTGGTCGGCCTGGCCCGTCGTGCCGCCGCCATGCCGCGGCCGACCTCGGTGGCGTCGCCGGTGGCCACGACGACGGCCAGGGCCTCGCCGGCGGCGACCGTGGTGCCCTCGTAGAGCATCGACGAGCGGTCGGCGAGGTCGGCCGCCACCACCGGCGCGACGCCCTTGGGCACCGGGAGGGACTCGCCGGTCACGGACGACTCGTCGGCCTCCACGCCGTCGCCCCCCAGCAGCCGGCAGTCGGCGGGCACCACGTCGCCGGCGACCAGCCGCACCACGTCGCCCACCACGAGGTCGTCCGAGGTCAGCTCCTGGTCCCGGCCGTCGCGCACCACCGTCGCCCGCACCGCCGACCGCGCGAGCAGACCGGCCAGCGCGCGGTCCGTCACGACCTGCTGCACGCCGCCGATCAGCGCGGACACCCCGACGACGCCCGCCACGAGCGCCGCGTCGACCGGTGACCCCACGGCCGCGGAGAGCGCCGCGCCACCCGCCAGCACGGGTGTGAGCGGGTTGGCCAGCTCGGCGAGGAACGCGGCGCCGAGGCTCGTGCCGACCGACCCCGTGCCGGAGGACGTGCGCAGCCTGCGCTGCGCCTCCCGCCCGGTGAGCCCGCCGGGCCGCGACCCGACCCGCTCCAGGACCGCGGACACCGGCATCAGGTGCCACGGCTCGGTGCCCGGCATGCACGGGACGTCCCGCCCCTCCAGCGCGCGTGCCCGCCACACGCCGTCCGCGAACGCCAGCGCGGACGCGCCGTCGACGGCCCGCGAGGCGCGCTGGGCGGGCACGCCCTCCCGGCTGCCGAGCGCGCCGACCGCGCCGATGCCGGTGGCCGCCTTCGCCAGCAGGAGCCCGTCGCGGTCGACCCGGCGCGCGGCGGGCACCGCCTCGACCAGCAGGACGGCCACGTCGGGGTCGCGGACCACGACGTGCGCGCCCCACGGCGGCGGCGAACCGTTCCGGTGCACGCCGACGCCGCAGTCCGCCGACCCGAGGGCCCGGCGGTCGTCGGACACGACGAGGACCACGTGCCCGTCGGCCTGGAGCCCGCGCACCGCGCCCACCAGGCCGTGCCCGGACGGCACCACGTCGTCGGCGAACCGGACCGGGCAGCGGTCCCGGTCGGTGGCGACCACGACGCGCAGCCCGGCGTCCCGGGCGGCGGCGGCGAGCGCGTCGACGGCGGGGGTGCACTCGGCGTCGACCCCCAGCAGGGCGCGCAGGGCGGTGCCCTCGACCAGGCCGAGCACGGCGGCGTGCCCGGCGAGCGCGCGCCGCTCGGCGTCGTGGCCGGTCACGCCGAGCCGGTCGAGCGGGCCGAGTGCCCAGTCGCCGTCACGCCGCACCGCCGCGGGGTCGGTCGGGTCGAACAGCGCGAACGCCCGCTCGGCGAGTTCGCCGGTGGTGGGGGTGGATGCCTCGGCGGCGGCAGGGCCGGGTGCCGCGTCGGGGGCGAGGTCGAGTGCCGTGCCAGCGGCAGGGCCGGGTGCCTCGGCGGCGGCAAGGTCGGGCGCCGCATCGGCGGCAAGGGCGGAGGTCTCGTCGTCCGCGTCGGGGGCGGAGTCGGCGGCGCGGCCGGCTGCACCGGCGGCGGTCGCGAGGTCGGCCGGACCGGCGGCGATCGCAGAGCCGGCCGCATCGGCGGCGGTCGCAGGACCGACGGCGGCCCGGCTGACGGCAGCGTCGGCGGCGGTCGCGAAGTAAGCGGCGGCGGGATGGGTGGCGGCGGGGTAAGTGGTGGGGTCGGCGGCGGTGGTGATGTCAGCGGCGGCAGCGGCACCGGCGGGGTCCGCGGTGGGCTGCTCGGGGGTGGAGATGGGGATCAGGTCGGTGAGGGTGGAGCGGCCCGAGCCGAGGGCCGCGTCGTCGAGCAGCAGCACGTCGACCCCGGCCAGCCGGCGCAGCACGGAGCGGTCCATCACCAGGGCTCCCCGGCGGGCCAGCACGCGGCCCAGGCCGGCGGCGAACGCGGCACGCCCCACCGACGGGGCCTTGGGCAGGCTCGCCACCGCCAGGGCCGCCGCCCGGCGCGGGCCCGTGAACGGCACGGCCGCCGCCCCCGCCGCGACGCCGGCGGCGATCGCCCGGCGCGCGTACCGCTCGACCGGCCCCTCCGGGAACGGCGCCGGCCGCTCCGCGACGACCGGTTCGGCCTCGGCGTCCTCGGGCCCCTTGATCAGGTCCGCCTCGGCGGCGCACCACGCCCGTTCGTGCGCGCGGACCTCGCGCCACTGCTGCACGCGCTGCGCCACGTCGAGGAGGGTGCCCTCGCTGCGCGACGCCAGGCCGTGCACGAGCGCGGCGACCACCGACCTCGCCGTGTCCGCGCGCTCACGCCCCTGGAGGCGGTCCGCGACCAGGTCGCGCAGGTCGGGGTGCAGGTCGATCGCCGAGGTCAGGGCGGTCAGCTCGGCGGGCAGCGGTGCCCACGGCGCGACCTTGGCGACGGCGGCGAGGGCGAGTCCCGCGGCGTCGGCGGCCAGCGCGGACAGCAGCCGGGTGCCCTTGAGGCCGTCGGCCGGGTGGTGCAGCTCGTCCTCGACCAGGCGCTCGTCCTCGGTGGCGGGTTCGGCCTCGGCCCGCTGGACGAGCGCGACCAGTTCGGCGGTGGCGGGCGGCGGGTCGGCCACCGCCACGACCACGCGCGCGGACGGCGCGTTGACCCGGGCCCAGCGGACGCCGGGGTGCTCTTCGAGGGCGCGTTCGACCCGGCGCGCCACCCGCTGCCCGCGCGGGCCGCGCACGCCGTGCGCCTCGATGTGCAGCCGCCCGGGGCACGACCACACGTTGCGCCGCTCCCGCCGCGTCACCTGCTCCAACGGGGTCAGCGCCCACCCGAGCAGGCCCTTGGTCACGCGTGCGGGGTCGATGCCCAGGAGTTCCACCGTGCCTGTTTTCCCGCGCTGACCTGCGACTACGCCCCACGATCGGGTGACCCGATGATCATCGGATTGGGCCGTCCGAGCGAACTTTGTGTACCGGTCGTGGAAAAGGGCAACCGGATCGCGTGGTTCTCGACCTCAAGGGGGCGGTCGTGCGCGGACACCTGGTCATCCTCACCGCGGTCCTGGGCCTGGTGGCCGCCGGGTGCGGCGGGGTGGGCGCCTCCCCGGGCGACGCGCCCAACGCCCTGGTCACCATGGGCTTCGGGCTGCCCGACGAGCACGCGACGGCGCGCGTGGCCGTGTTCCGCGAGGCCAACCCCGGGGTGGACCTGAGGATCGTCGAGGGCGCGTTCGACGAGCAGCAGTTCCTGTCCGCGGTGGCCGCCGGCGAGCCGCCCGACCTGGTCTACGCCGAACGCCGCAAGCTCGGCGGGTACGCGGCGCGCGGCGCGGTGCAGAGCCTGGAGGACTGCGTCCGGGAGCAGGGCGTGGACGTGGGCCGGTTCCGCGAGGCGGCGGTCCGCCAGGTCACCTACCGGGGGCAGGTCCACGGGCTGCCCGACTTCGCGGGCGTCCGCCTGCTGATGCTCAACAACACCGTGCTGCGCGAGGCCGGCGTGGACCCCGCCTCGGTGTCCACGACGGACTGGGGCGCGCTGACCGCGCTGACCGACCGGCTCGCGCGCCGCGACGGGAACAGGCTCCAGCGCATCGGTTTCGACCCGAAGGTGCCCGAGTTCCTGCCGATGTGGGCCGCCGCCAACGGTGCGCGGCTCGTCGGCGACGACGGCCTCGACGTGCGGCTGGACGACCCGCGCGTGGTGGAGGCGGTCCGGTTCGCCGCCGACCTGGTCGAGCGGCAGGGCGGCTGGGCGTCGTTCAAGGCGTTCCGCGACACCTTCGACCAGTTCGGCGCGGCGAACCAGTACGCGACCGGTCAGCTCGCCGCGATGCCGATGGACTCCTGGTACCTCAGCACGCTCGCCGCGAACTCGCCCGAGGCGGACGTCGGCGTCGCGCCGTTCACCGACCGGGAGGGCCGCCCGGTGACCGAGCTGGGAGGGCAGGCGTGGGCGATCCCCAAGGGGTCGCGGCACCCGGACGCGGCGTGCCGCTTCATCGCCACGATGACGGCGACCGACACGTGGGTGACCGCGGCGACCGCCCGCCGGGACGCCCTGGCGAAGGCGGGCAAGCCCTACGGCGGCACGTTCACCGCCAACCGCGAGGCCGACGAGCGGATCTTCGGCGAGGTGTTCGACCCGAAGGGCAACCGCATCCTCGAACGGGGCGTGCCCGCCGTCCTGGCGTTGCAGGACGCGGCGTTCGCGATGCCGCCGAGCCCGGCGGCGAGCGAGCTGGTGCGCGCCTGGGAGGGCGCGGTGAACCGGGTGCTCACCGGCGGCCAGGAGCCCGGCGAGGCGATGGCCCAGGCGCAGCGGGAAGCCGAACGCGCCCTCCGGCGCGCGGGCGGGAGGTGACGCGGTGGCCGCGAGGACGGTGACCGCGCGCGAGGCGCGGGCCGGGTGGCTGTTCCTGCTGCCCTGGGTGATCGGGTTCCTGGCGTTCACCGCGGGGCCGATGCTCTACAGCCTCTGGCTGTCGCTGACGCACTACGACATGCTCAAGCCGCCCACCTACGTCGGGTTGGAGAACTACCGCGAGGCGGTCGCCGACGAACGGGTCGGCACGGCGCTGTGGAACACGGTGTTCTTCACCGCCCTGCACGTGCCCGCGCAGGTCGCGCTCGCCCTGGGCCTCGCGTCGCTGCTGCGCCGGGCGGGGCGGTCGGCGGGTTTCTTCCGCACGATCGTGTACCTGCCGGTGATGACGCCCCCGGTGGCGCTGGCCGCGCTGTTCCTGCTGCTGCTCAACGGGCAGAACGGCGCGGTCAACGAGTTCCTGTCCTGGTTCGGGTTCACCGGGCCGAACTGGACGACCGACCCCGCGTGGATCAAGCCCGGCCTGGTGGTGATGAGCCTGTGGACGGTCGGCAGCACGGCGGTGCTCTACCTCGCCGCGCTGACCCGCGTTCCCCTGGAGCGCTACGAGGCGGCCCGCCTGGACGGCGCGTCGCCGTGGCGGCAGTTCTGGCACGTGACGCTGCCCGGCATCAGCGGCACGGTCTACTTCACGGTGGTGGTGAACACGATCGCCTCGCTCCAGGTGTTCACCGAGGCGTACGCGATGTACTTCGGCGCGCGGGCCAAGCAGTCCGCCGAGGGCGACGCGGCGCTGTTCTACGTCATCCACCTGTTCCAGGAGGCGTTCGGGTCGCTGCGGATGGGCTACGCCTCCGCGCTGGCCTGGTTCCTGTTCGTCGTGATCGCGGTGGTGACGTTCGTGCAGGTGCGGGTGTCGAGGCGGTACGTCCACAACGAGGGTGAGCGCCCGTGAAGCGCGCAGGGGTCGTCTCGGGGCTGCTGGTCGTCACGCTGGCGTTCGGCTACCCGTTCTGGTGGCTGGTCAGCGCGTCGCTGAAGGACCGGGCGCACGTGTTCGACAACGCGCTGCTGCCCCGGCCGTTCTCGCCGCGGAACTACGTCGAGGTGTGGCAGGCGGTGCCGCTGACGACGTGGATCGGCAACAGCGTCGCGATCGGACTGGCCGCCGCCGCGTCGGCCACGGTGGCGAGCGCGCTCGTCGCGTTCGGCTTCGCGATGTTCCGCTTCCCCGGCCGCGACGCGCTGTTCGGCGTCGTGCTGGCGACGATGATGCTGCCCGGCGCGGTCACCATGGTGCCGGTGTACCTGGAGTGGCACGCGCTCGGCCTGGCCACCACCCAGGTCCCGCTGTGGGCGCAGAACCTGTTCGGCTCGGCGTTCTACATCTTCCTGCTGCGCCAGTTCTTCCTCGGCCTGCCGCGCGAGGTGTTCGACGCGGCCAAGGTCGACGGCGCGGGCGCGTGGCGGCTGTTCACCGGCATGGCCCTGCCGCTGGCCAGGCCCGGTCTGGTCGTGGTGTTCGTGTTCGAGCTGAAGGCCGCGTGGACCGACCTGGTCAAGCCGCTGATCTACCTGCGCGAGACCGAGCTGTACACGGTGCCGCGCGGCCTGAAGGCCGTGCTGGACCGCTTCGGCGAGGGCGGTGAGGAGCAGTGGGAGCTGGTGCTGGCGGCGAGCACGATCGCGACCGTGCCGATGGTCCTGCTGTTCCTCGTGGCGCAGCGGTACTTCGTGCGCGGAACGGTGACGCAGCACGTCGAGCAGTGAGCCGCCCGTGCCGCGGCGGTCACGATCTGTGCCGGTCAGGCCGTTCGCCGACCTCGTTCCGGTGAAAACGAGATGTTGATTACACCTCGTCAATGCGTTGTCCGGACCACCCGGTCGGAGAGGATGACGGGGTGACCAAGGCACAGAAGATCGCAGCGGCGTGGTCGGGCCTGTCCGCTGCCGACCTGACAGACGAGGTGAGGCACCTCGTGCAGACGCGCGACGCCGGCGCGCGGGCCATCTGGGTCGCGGTGCGCGAGAACGCCGTGCTCGCCGCGCGCGTGCGCGGGTCGCTGGCGGGCCTCAAGGCCGAGTACCGCGGTCACCGCGACGAGGCCATGTGGCTGCTGTGGGTGAACCAGGTGCAGCAGCAGCTGGCCGTGCCCGCCGCCGCGCCCGCGCCGGCGCCCGCCCCCGTCCAGGACGAGGTCGCGGACGACGACGCCGTCGTGGAGATCTCGCTGCCCGCGCCCGCCGCGCCCCGCCGGGCGGGCGCCGCGCCCGCCCTGCTGTTCCAGGAGCCGCTCTCCTCCTGACGGCCTGACGGCCGCACGACGCCCCATCGGCGTCTGTGGCCGGGCCGGGACGCCCCCTAGGCTCGTCGGTGTTCCCGTTCGGGGGGAGGACCCGTGACCCAGGAGGCGGCGCGCAAGGTCGACCGCGGCGAGCCGGTGGTCGGCTGCCCCGTCCGGCTCGACCCCGACGGGGTCTGGCGCATCACCGGCTACGAGGAGGGCCGCGCGTTCCTGCGCGCGGGCGGCACCGTGCAGGCGGGGCTGGGGATCGAGACCGTCGAGAAGATGCCGTCGCACATCCGTCGCCCCGTGCTCTACCGCGACGGCCCGGAGCACCGCGAGGACCGCAGGCAGACCGCGCGGTTCTTCACGCCCCGCCGGGTCGACGAGACCTACCGGCCGATCATGGAGCGGGTCGCGGACGAGCAGGTCGCGCGACTGCGCGCCGAGGGCGTCCTCGACCTCGCCGACCTGGCCTTCCGGGTGGCGATCGACGTCACCTCGGCGGTCCTCGGCCTCACCGAGAGCAGGCCGGGCATCCAGGCCCGGCTGGAGCGGTTCTTCCCGGAGAAGTTCGGCCGGCCCGGGTTCACCAGCCTGGCCGGCCTGCGCACGATCACCCGGCAGACCGTCGGCTGGCTCGCGGTGTACTTCGCCGACGTGCTCCCGGCGGTGCGCGCCCGCCGCGCCGCCCGGCGCGACGACCTGGTGTCCCACCTGCTCGACGAGGGCTGCTCGACCGGCGACGTCCTCGGCGAGTGCCTGACCTTCGCCGCGGCGGGCATGGTCACCACCCGCGAGTTCATCGTCGTGGCGGCCTGGCACCTGTTCACCGACGACGCGCTGCGCGCGGGGTACCTGGCCGCCGACGAACCCGGCCGCCTCGCCGTGCTGCACGAGGTGCTGCGCCTGGAGCCGGTGATCGGCCACGTGCGCCGCCGCACCACGGCCCCGGTCACCGTGGGCGGCACGACCGTGCCCGAGGACGCGCTGGTGCACGTCCACCTCGACACCGCCAACGTCGACCCGGCGGCGGTGGGCGACGCGCCGTTGACCCTGCGCCCGGGCCGGGCCGTGTCCGGCGGCGGCGCGCCGACCGGCCTGACCTTCGGCGACGGTCCGCACCGGTGCCCCGGCTCGCACATCGCGGTGCTGGAGGCGGACGTCTTCCTGCACCGCCTGCTCTCGGTCGACGGCGTCCGCGCGCTCGGCACGCCGACCGTGTCGTTCAAGGAGGACATCGCGGGCTACGAGCTGCGCGGGCTGCGGGTCGCCGTCGGGTGAACGGCTTCAGCGCTGCACGACGGTGGTCAGCTCGGTCAGCCCGCAGATGCGCAGGACCGGCAGCAGCAGGCGGCCGGCGATGAGGCGGATGTCCTCCGCGTGCGCGAACAGGGCGTTGAGGGCCGCGCTGTCGAGGTAGTCGACCCCGGTCAGGTCGACCGTCAGCGGTGTGCCCGCGGTGAGCCCCTCGGTCAGCGCGTCGGCGAACTCGGCGACGTTGGACAGGTCGATCTCGCCGGTCGCGGTCAGCGTCGGCGAGCCGTCGACCCCTCGGGAGTGGGTCACGGTCAGATCGGTCATGTGATCCTCGTGTGCATCTCGACGGTGGTGCCGGCGGCACCGTGGTGGACGGCGACGTCCCGCATCAACGCCCGGATGAGCGGGATACCCCGTCCCCGGTAGGTGTTCACCCGCGGCGCCCTCCACCGGCCGCCGTCCGCCACGGTGAGGCGCAGCTCGTCACCGTCGAGGGACACCCGCAGCCGGACCGTGCCGTCCGCGCCGCCCCGGTAGGCGTGCTCCACGGCGTTCGCGCACGCCTCGCCGGCGGCGAGCAGCACGGTGTGCTCCTGGTCCTCGGTCAGCTCGCAGCTGCGCAGCCAGGCGCGCAGGGCGTGCCGGACGGGGGCGAGCTGCGCGGTGTGGGCGGCGAAGTCCACGGTCAGCGGCGCGGGGTGCCGGTAGACGAGCAGGGCCACGTCGTCCTCGAACCCGCCGGGCGGGGCGAGGTCGGTCATCAGGCGGGTGGCGAGGGCGTCCACCGAGGCGGCCCGGCCGTCCCGCACGACGGCGCCCACGTCGGCGATGCCGTCGTCCAGCGCGCGGCGGCGGCGCTCCACCAGGCCGTCGGTGTAGAGCACGAGGGTCGAGCGCCCGGGGACGGCGGTCCGCGCCTCGGTGCGCGCCCGGTCGGGGCGCACGGCCAGCGGGATGGACCGGCCGCCGTCGAGGAGGCGGGTGGTGCCGTCGTGGTGCACGAGCACGCCGGGCGGGTGGCCGGCCGCCGAGTGCACCAGTTCGCCCGTGGCCGGGTCGAGCACCGCGCAGAACACGGTCGTGGACAGGGCGCCCGGCAGCGTCGCGGCGAACCGGTCCAGCGCGCCGAGCGCCTGGGCCGGCGACGGGTCGCGCAGCAGCAGCGCCCGGCACGCGCTGCGCAGCTGCCCCATCACGGTGGCCGCCTCCAGCCCGTGGCCCACGCAGTCGCCGACGACGATGCCGATCCGCCCGTCGGGCAGCCCGATCGTGTCGTACCAGTCGCCGCCGACCTTCAGCGGGCGCGTCGCGGGCTCGTAGCGCACCGCGAAGCCGTCGGGCAGGTGCGACGGGCCGAGGATCGCCCGCTGGAGGGCCAGCGCCGTCTCGCGCTGCTGGTCCATCTGGTGCACCCGGTGCAGGCCCTGCCCGAGGTGGCCGGCCAGCAGCGCCAGCAGGGTCCGGTCCTCGGCGGAGCACGGCCGGTGCTCGCCCAGGTCGATCCACAGCACGAGCGCGCCGCGCGGGTGGTCCAGCGCGATGCCGGCCGCGCCCGTGCCGTCGACGCGGGTGGTCAGCGCGGGTCCGGCGCCCAGGGCGAGGGTGGCGTCGCGCAGCGCGGCGGGCAGGTCCTCCCAGCGGGCGGGGCCGTCGGAGGCCACCACCTCGGGCGGGTCGGCGGCCACCGCGACGGCCAGGACGCGCCGGGCGTCCCACAGCGACCGCAGCTCGTCCACCGCGCCCCGGACCGCCTCGCCCAGGCTGTCCGCCCGCGACAGGCGCACGCTGAGCGCCGCCAGCGCCAGGTCGCGCTGCACGGCGTAGTGCTGGGCGGTGACGTCGCGGAACGTGCCGACGATCACCTGCCGGCCGGTGTCCGGGTCCTTGACCCGGCTGAACGCGGCGGCCACCCACAGCCGGTGGCCGTCGCGGTGGGTCACCGGGATGGTCGCGGCCCCCCGGCCCTCCTCCAGCATCCGGGAGACGGCCCGGTCGGCGCGGGCCAGCGCCTCGGGCTCCGCGCCGGGCGCCAACCACCACGGGTGGCGCGGCGCGTACGGCAGCCCCTCGGGGCCGTAGCCGAGGATGTCGGTGAACGCGGCGTTGACCTCGACGACCGCGCCGTGCTCGTCGCAGACGAAGAAGCCCTCCTGCAACGAGTCGATCAGCGCCGAGCGCCACGCCGCGTGGCGGTTGCGCAGCCGCGCCAGCCGCACGGTGGTCCGCACGCGGGCCAGCAGCTCGGCCGCCGAGAACGGCTTGACGAGGTAGTCGTCCGCGCCTGCGTCCAGGCCCTCGATGGACGCCTCCTGCCCGGCGCGCGCGGACAGCAGGAGCACCGGCACGCCGGCCGTGCGCGGGTCGGCGCGCAGCGCGGCGACCAGCTCCAGCCCGTCCAGCCGGGGCATCATCACGTCGCTGACCACCAGGTCCGGCGGGGACGCGCGCGCCGCGTCCAGCGCCGCCCGGCCGTCGACGGCGGTGGTGACGCGGTAGCCGGGCGCGAGGAGTCGCCGCAGGTAGTCGCGCATGTCGGCGTTGTCGTCGGCGACCAGGACGCGGGCGGGTCCCTCGTCGCCCGCCGCCGGGACGTGCCGCGGCAGCGGGCCGTCCACCTCGGCCGCGGCGTCGTCGGCGGGCAGCAGGCGCAGGGCCTCCCGCACGAACGGCTCGGCGGCGGCCGACACGGTGACGGGACCGGCGAGGTGCACGACGTCGTCGGCGGGCAGGTGCGCGGAGCCGAACGGCAGGCGGACGGTGAACGCCGTGCCCCGCCCCTCGGTGCTGGTCGCGGTGACCACCCCGCCGTGCAGGCCGACCAGCTCGCGGACCAGCGCGAGGCCGATGCCGCTGCCCTCGTGGGAGCGGGCGCGGGTGTTGCCGACGCGGTGGAAGCGCTCGAACAGCCGCGGCACCTCCGCCTCGGGCACGCCCACCCCGGTGTCGGCGACGGTCAGCACGGCGTGGTCGCCGTCCTGGCGCAGCACGACCCGCACCGAGCCGTCGAACGTGAACTTGAGGGCGTTGCTGAGCAGGTTCAGCACCACCTTCTCCCACAGCTCGCGGTCCACGTGCACCGGCCGGTCCAGGGGTGGGCAGTCCACCTCGAAGGCCAGGCCCGCGCGCTCCACGGCGGAGCGGAAAACGGCGGCCAGCTCGGTGGTGAACGCGGCCAGGTCGAGCGGCTCGTAGCGGGCCCGGAGCCGACCGGCCTCGATGCGGGAGAAGTCGAGCAGGGTGTTGACGAGCTTGCCCAGCCGCAGCCCGTTGCGGTGCACGGCCTCCAGCTCCTCGCGGGCCGGGTCGTCGGCGGGCAGCCGGTCGCGCAGCTCCGCCACCGGCCCCATGATCAGGGTGAGGGGGGTGCGGAACTCGTGGCTGATGTTGGAGAAGAACGCGGTCTTGGCGCGGTCCAGCTCGGCCAGCTCCTCGGCCCGCCGCTGCTGGGCCTCGTAGGCGAGCGCGCCGTTGACCAGGGACGCGGTCTGCCGGGCCACGAGCTGGAGGAACGACTCGTACGCCTCGTCCAGCGCCCGCGCGGCCCCCGCCGCCAGCACGATCGCGCCGACCGGCGCGCCGCCCGCGTCACCGGGCAGCGGCAGCACGACGGCCTCGGTGGGCCGGGTCCGCCAGTCGCCGGCCGGCACCTCGCCCGCCAGGTCGCGCAGCACGACCGGCCGGCCGGTGCGCAGCACCTCGCGGACCGGCCACGGCTGGTCGACCCGCGCCCCGGCGGGGGTCGTGGCCACCGGCTCGTCCTCGCGGTCGTCGCCGGTCGCGAGGTGGATCGCGGCGAACGGCACGTCGCGGCTCGACCGCTCCAGCACCCGCGCCACCAGCTCGCACGCCTCGACGGCGCCGCGCGCCCCGCCGGCCAGCGCGCCGAGGTCCTGGAGCACGGCGAGCCGCCGTTCGCCGACGACCCGCTCGGTGGTCTCGCTGACGGCGGTGAACACGCCGCGCACCACGCCGTCGTCGTCGTGCAGGGGGCTGTAGGAGTAGGTCCAGTAGGTCTCCTCCCAGTAGCCGTGGCGCGCCATCGGCAGCAGGAGGTCCTCGGACCAGGTGGCCTCGCCGGAGTCCATGACGGACCGCAGCATCGGTCCGATGGTGGGCCAGATCTCGCTCCACACCCGCTCCCCCGGCTTGCCCAGGGCGGGGTGCTTGCCGCCGAGCAGCGGGAGGTAGGCGTCGTTGTAGAGGAACGTGAGCTCCTCGCCCCACCAGACGATCATCGGGAACCGCGAGGTCAGGCAGATGCGCACGGCGGTGCGCAGGGTCGCCGGCCACGTGTCGGGTCCCGCGCCCCCCGGCCAGGGGTGGGCGCGCATCCGCCCCGCCATCTCGCTGCCGCCGGGGAACAGCAGCTCGGCCCGTGGTCGACTCTCCGGCACCCCGGCATCTTGCCCGGTACCGGGGAGATCCACATGATGAGCGACGCCGCGCCCGCCCGGTGGGTGGTGACCGGGAGGAGCATGGTGACCGTGCGTATTCGTGACGACACGTCGACGGCCCCGCGGTGACCCCCGTCGTGCCCGGCGGGTGGCCCGGTGACGCGGAGGTGCGCACGGCGCGCCTGCGCCTCGAACCGGTGCGCGCGGCGCACGCCGCGGCGATGGCCGCGGTGCTGGCCGACCCCGCGCTGTACGAGGTGACCGGCGGCGACCCGCCCGACGTGGCCGACCTGGAGCGCCGGTACCGGCGGTGGGAGCGGCCGGTGTCCGACGACGGTCGGGAGGGGTGGCTGAACTGGGTGGTGCTGGCCGGCGGGGAGGCGGTGGGCACCGTGCAGGCGACCACGTGGTCCACCGGGGCCGGGCCGGCCGCCGAACTGGCGTGGGTGGTGGGCGTGCCGTTCCAGCGGCGCGGGTACGCGACCGAGGCCGTGGGCGGGGTGCTGGCGTGGCTGCGGGAGCGCGGGGTGCGGGAGGTGCTGGCGCACGTGGCGCCGGGGCACGCGGCGAGCGAGGGCGTCGCGCGGCGGGTGGGGCTGCGGCCCACCGGCGAGTTCCGCGACGACGGCGAACAGCTCTGGCACCAGGTCCAACACGTGGATGCGGGATTCCTCCCACCACGGCCGGCGGTGTGACCGGCCCGTCCACACCCACCGCCGCGTGCACCCCACGCTCCTCCGTGGTGGGACCGATCCCCAGGAGGAGGTCACCGTGGGTGAGCGCATGGTGCCGAGCCTCGCGGCGGACCGGGACTGCGACTCGCTTGTGAACCGTGGACGGAAGGAGCTTCGCGACAAGTTCCGCGACTTGCTTGAGCAGGCCGGCGGGACCGGACGGCGGCCTCCCGGTGTTATCGCCCTGGCGAGGGCAACCGGTGTGTCCAGGTGGCGGGTGGAAATCACGCTTGCCGAACTGCGCGGCATCGCCAGGCGTCCTGCTGCGTGAAGTGGAGACGGGGTGGCGATGGCCGACTGGCGATCGTGTCGCCTTGCAGGGCATCGCGGGCGCCGTCGTCAGAGGTGGCGATCGGCGGGGTTGGACGGGAACAGAGGTTGAGGTGAGCCCAAGTCTGGGCCAGTCAGGTCTTGCCAATCCCGCAGGTCCCGCCAATCGCGGAGATTACCGCCCTACCACCGGTCCTCGGCTGCCGTCATCCGCGGAGGAATCTCGGTGAGGGCGTGGTCAAGTGCGGCCAACTGATCAACGCGGCCGACGAACCCCGCCGGTCGGGACCGAGCTGCCGTGGGGTGGGCGCGGGGTCGGAGTGGGGGTGGACCGCGCAGGTTACTGTCGAAAGCGGGATCGGCGATCACCCGCCGGAACACCGTATCGCCGGTCCGTCGCCTCAACATGCTGACTTCGCAGGGAACGACGCGAGAGGACCGACGTCAGCCGCATCACCCGACCACCGATATTCGACACTGGAACGAACCGAATAAAAAAGGACACCATGGCCTGTAAAGTCGCTGGTCATGAAGTGTCTTCCCCGCGCGAGCGGGGGTGGTCCTTCCTCCCGGGAAACCACCAGGGCGGGGAGGGGGTCTTCCCCGCGCGAGCGGGGGTGGTCCCATCGACCCGAGGACGTGGCCGTGATGGCACCCGTCTTCCCCGCGCGAGCGGGGGTGGTCCCAGCGGCGACGACGAGGACGGTACGCCCAACGTGTCTTCCCCGCGCGAGCGGGGGTGGTCCGTTGGTGTGCCCGTAGTAGCCGCCACCGGGCAGGTCTTCCCCGCGCGAGCGGGGGTGGTCCGGAGCTGATCGACAGGCACTGGCTGCGCCCGGTGTCTTCCCCGCGCGAGCGGGGGTGGTCCTGGACAGTCCGTCCGCGGTAACCGCGCCGGGCAGTCTTCCCCGCGCGAGCGGGGGTGGTCCGGCGCCCACGCCGTCACCCTCACCGCGAACACCGTCTTCCCCGCGCGAGCGGGGGTGGTCCCCGGCTCGCCGTGTCCGGCGCGGCCCTCAACCTGTCTTCCCGCGCGAGCGGGGGTGGTCCCGGGCGCACCGCGTTCGCCCGCGGCGAGCGTGAGTCTTCCCCGCGCGAGCGGGGGTGGTCCAGACACCCTTGGCTGCCCCGCCTGCGGACTTCGTCTTCCCTGCGCGAGCGGGGGTGGTCCGGCGGAGACCACGTCGGCCCCGCTCAGGGCTCGGGTTCGCGATACCGTCGTGCTTCCTGGCGGCGGTCCGTCCGCTGTAGCTACTGGCGCTGCTGCTGTCGGGCCTGTTGGTCGCGCCGATCTTCATCAACACCTTTCTACTGGTGGACAAGAAGATTGCCGTCGATTCCCGCAACGAGGCCGACAACTGGATTTCGGCCAGCACCAATCTTTTCAACGCCGTCATCACGGTGATCGTCGGTACCTACGTCGCAGGAGGTCAATGGATCGCAGCACTCGGCGTGCTCAGCGGGTGCGCAGCAGTGGGTCTGGTGGCCGCCTTGCTGACCCGCGTCCGGTCCGATCGGGCGATCGGACCGCCACCCGCCCTCACCGGCTCGGACGGCGAAACCCGCCTGGCCGTCGCCTACCCTTCACCCGTGTTCGATGACGCTCGCAGCTGGCAGGCGGTGTTCGCGCAGATCGTCAACCGGTCGCACCTGGCGACCGCGGGCGGCCTGCCGGGCATCCTGGACGAGGCGACCGCGTCGGTCGGGATGTCGGCGGAGCTGTACCTGGTCGACCTGGGGCAGCGGGACCTGCGCCCGGTCCGGCCGCGGGGCGGGACGTCGATGTCGATCGAGGCGACGCTGGCGGGGCGGGCGTTCGCGAAGCTGGAGATCGCGGCCTCGACGGCCGAGGACGGGGCGGCGCACCTGTGGGTGCCGGTGCTCGACGGCACCGAGCGCCTCGGCGTGCTGCGGATCGACCTGCCCGCGGGTGCCGATCCGCACGACCGCGTACTGCGCGAACGCTGCTGGGCGCTGGCCGGGCAGGTCGCGCACCTGGTGCTGAGCAAGCAGCTCTACAGCGACCTGTTCCACCGCGTCCGGCGCACCCGCCCGTTGTCGGTGGCCTCCGAGCTGCTGTGGCAGCTGCTGCCGCCGAAGGTGTTCGCCTGCGAACAGGTGGTCATCGCCGCGGCGATGGAGCCCTACGACCAGGTCGGCGGCGACGGCTACGACTACGCCGTGGACGAGGGCCGCGCCTACGTGGCGATCTTCGACGCGATGGGCCACGACCTGCACGCCGGCCTGACCACCTCGATCGCCCTGGCCGCGACCCGCAACGCCCGCCGCGCGGGCGCGGACCTGGTCGGCGCCGCCGAGCTGGCCGACGACACCATCGCCGCGCACCGCCCGTCCGACTCGTACTCCTACGCCACGGCCTTCCTGGCGCACCTGGAACTCGACAGCGGCGAACTGCACTACCTCAACGCCGGGCACCCGCCGCCCGCGGTGCTGCGCGACGGACGGGTGGTGCGGCTGCTCGACGCCCCCGGCCGCACCCCGCTGGGCCTGGGCGAGATGAACACCACCAAGCCCGTCGTGCTGCGCGAGCAGCTCGAACCCGGCGACCGGGTGCTGTTCTACAGCGACGGCGTGGTCGAAGCCCGCAACCCGCGAGGCCAACAGTTCGGCCTGGACCGGCTCGTGGACCTCACCGAACGCCACGAGGCAGCCGGCCTGCCCGCCCCGGAGACACTGCGCCGCGTCGTGCGCGCCGTGCTCGACCACCAGGGCGGACAGCTCCAGGACGACGCCACCCTGCTGATGCTGGAGTGGACCACCACCGACCAGGCCACCCTCCTGCCCGCTCTGTAACCCGCCCCGCCGGTACCGACGCCTCGGCGCGGCACTCCGCCGAGGCGAGCTGCTCGAACCCGGCCACCACACAGCCGCTTCAACCATCCGCCGCGTGATCAACGCCTGTACGTACCGCCCGCGCCCGGACGTGACACCGGTACCTCGTGGCGGCGGTTCCCCTGACTTCGCCTGGCCGGTCCGCCAACGCGGTGAGCGCCTCGCGGTCGTCCGGACTCAGCGCGCCGCAGGTACCGGCCAGCACCGTGCGCAGATCTGCGGCGCGCTCGCCGAGGTCCAGCGCGTCCAGCGGCGCGGCGCGCAGCTCCTCGACCAACTCCTCCACCGGGTGGTCCTCCGCCCGGGCGGCGACGATGCCCAGCGCCAGTGGCAGGCCCGCGCAGTGCCGGATCAGTTCGTCCACCGGGCCGGGCAACCGGGCAGGTGGCTTTCGGCGGCGGCAGCCGGAGTGGCCATCCTCCCAACCGAAGCCGCCGCCGTCGCCGCCGCTGCCAGTGCCGTGCGAATCGTTGAATCCGCAGGTCAGCACGGCCGTACCCCGACCATGTCCGGCCCCGCAGGTGGCGCCGAGCGGGCGGTGAAGGTACCGACGGGGTTCCGATGAAGCCGAGAACGTCGTCCCCGCCGATGGCGACGTTGGTGTCGACGCAAGTTTTCACGTGAACGCACTTCTGACCGATGTCGAACGACGCGGTGCGGGGCGGGCCCAGGTGGTGGCCCGGACCGTGTTGTCACCACGCGGTCCACGGCCTGCTGGACCAGGGCGTCGAGCTGTTGGAATGCGCGCGACGCCTGGGCGTGTCGCTCAACACGGTCAAGCGCTACGCCCGCGTCCCCTCTGATGGTGGACAAGCAAACGAAGCTTCCGGCGATGGCCTCGCCCTTGGTAGGAAGTCGTCCACCAGGAGCTTCGTTACGCTTGCGGCCCGCACCACCCGGTTGGAAACGACTTGGTCATGGAGGCATCTCAGTGGTGGCCGTGGCTGACGAGGGCATCGCCGGTCTCCTGCCGGGCACCGGTTCTCGTCGAAACCGCTCCGGAAGTCCAAGCGGTGTTTCCGGCGTACCGACTGGCACGACGGCATCGGTCGAGGTCGTGCGATCCCTTCCGCCCGCTCCGCGGCGCGGGGGTTCTGGACAGCCGACGCGCCGGCGCCTCCCGGTCGGGGGCTACACCCCTGTGGCAGCCGTCTCGGCGGCCTCGATCGCCGACTTGAAGTCGGGGGCGGCTCCGATCTGGGCGAGCATCACGCTCGTCGCGTTGTAGCAGTTGAACCTAGCGATCTTCCCCTCACGGAGGTACCAGAGGTCCGCCGCCGGCATGTCGATGCGCCTACCGGTCGGGCGGATGTCGCCGATCGGGGTCGGGAACCCGCCGAGGTGCGTTCCCTGGATCCGCAGTTCGACGGCAACGACATCGCCGAGCGCGCGGACTTCGAGCAGTTCGCGGTGGATGTCGGGAAAAATGCCGGCGAGGCCCGTCAACGCCTGAGGGATCTGGTCCCCGCGGAAGGTCTGGGAATTCGGCACGTCGTTGAACGTCCCGTCCTCGGTGAACAAGGCGTGAAAACCGGCTCCGTCGAGGACGTTCCCTTCCGCCAGTCGGTACGCCTCGCGGACGATCTCTTCGTTGCTCTTCACTTCTACTCTCCTGTGATTCTTCGCATCGCTGTAGGGAACAAGTCGCCGCCGCCCGGGCGGCGGCGCGGGCCCAGGGGCTCGCGGGCGGCCCGGGGTCGGGTGACGACGCTGTCCGCCAGGGCGACGACGCCTCCGACGTGGTCTTTCCGATGCGCGCCCAGTCAAGCTAGCAAGTTTTTGACCATATGGTCAATAACGTAAGCTGGCTCACGTGCCTCGTCCCCGCAAGTTCCGCGAGAGTGATGTCATCAGCAACGCCAGCGAGGTGTTCGCCGTGCGCGGCCTCGCCGCTGCGACACTGGATGACCTGGTGCGGGCGACCGGCCTGGGGAAGCAGAGCCTGTACAACGCGTTCGGCGGGAAGCGGGAGTTGTTCTTCCGGGCGCTCTCCGAGGATCGGGAGGAGGCGACGCGCGCCGTCTCGGAAGCGCTCGGGCACGATGGCGCTTCGCCACTAGAACGAATTCGGGGTCACCTGCTCACGATGGCGATCGAGTTCAGCAGCAGTGATCGGCGGGTCTCGCTCACCACGCGTGCGCTGGTCGAATCGACCGGTGAGGAGGATCCGCTCTCGACGGCCACGAAGGCCGGCATCGAACAGCTCGCCGGGATCTACGCCCGATGCCTGGAACACGCTCGGGAGAACGGGGATCTCGCGGAGGACGTGAACGTGCAGTCGCTGGCGCTCTACTTCGTCGCCGTCACCCGGGGGATGGAGTTGCTCGGCCGCGCCGGTGTCGGCCGCGGCGTTCTCACCGCGGTCGCACTCGACGCGCTTCGCGCGCTCCGCGGTCAGCGCATGGAAGAGGCCGGTGATCGCCCGTCCGTGCGGGAGTGACCGCCGACGTCCGGCCGCTGCCGAGGTGAACCCCCTTCGGCAGGTCCGCACACCCTCCGCCGGGTCGGTTGTCACCGGTCGTGGAAGTCGCTGTGATCCGGCTGGACATCGAGCACCTGCCCGGTACGGCGACACCGAAACCGTTGTGGCTCTGGTGCTCGACGACCGGTCGGGAAGCCACACCCACCGCGGCCCGGATGGATCGGTTGTGGCAGACGTTCCTGCTTCGGTTCGATCTGGAACACGGGACTTGGGACTTCACCCAATGCCGGGTAGTTAAGGATTTCCGTTCTCCTGCAAGGAAGTCGGCGACCAGGTCGTGGCGGCATAGAGACCGGGGTCGATCTTGTGGATGAATCGGCTGTCGGCCCATCGGGAGAGCTGTCTGTACATGGTGTCGAGGGTGGTGTCGCCGAAGTGGAGCGCGATGTCGCGGGGTCGCCAGAGACGGGTGGGATCTTCCTGCAGCAGGATCAGAATCCGGTGCCTGCGACGCTCGGCGGGGGTGATGTTGCGGTCGTCCCGGGAAGCGGTGGGCAGCGCGGGCTGCGGGTGCTCACCCGTGGCCGTCGGGACGGGAGGAGCGCGGCCAGGACCCGACGCGCGATGACCCCGGCGTGTCCGGTGTCGTCGGAGACGATGCCGGCTGCCTGGACGACCTGGTCGCGGGCGGCGTGCAAGGCGATGGTGAACCCGCAGCGGTCCGGGTCGGTGCCGGGCCGGGACTCAGCGGCGTCGACCATGACGGTGCGCAGGAGTTGGTGGAGCGTGAGCAGGGACCACATCTCCTGCTCGAGCCCGGCCGGGTCGCCCGAGCGCAGGACGCGTCCGCCGGTGATCGTGTGGCGCAGGGCGTAGTACGCCGATTCGTGTTCCCACCGCTGGTGGTAGAGGGCGACCAGGACGGCGGCCGGGTAGCGGCGGGCGTCGGTCAGGGTCGTGACCAGCCGATAGGTGCCGGTGAACGTGGTCCCGCCTGCCATGGTCACGGTGATCCGCGCGTCGACGACCCGCACCCGCACGGCGCCGATCGTGGACAGGTAGGAGCCGTCGACGAGACGGGCCAGGACGGGGATGCGCCGGTTGTCGCGCAGCCGTCCCAGGATCTTCGCGCCGGTGGCGTGCACGTCGGCGAGGAAGGCGTTGCTGTCGAAACCCTTGGCCCACAACACCACCATGTCCGGGGTGAGAAGGTGCGGCAGGCGTCTGGCGTAGTCGGTCTCGCCCTCGCGGGTGGGGCCGAACACCGCGCCGATCAGCGCTCTCGTGCCGGTCTCGACCAGTGTCATCAGCTCCACCAGGGGGTAGCCGCCGTTGCCCGGGGAATCGAGCCAGGCCCGGTTACGGGCGGTGTCGGGGACCCTGATCGAGCTGCAGCCGTCGAAGGAGACCATGCGGTAGGTCCCGAACCGGACACCGGGCGTGCAAGGTTGGGCCAGCGGCCCGGACAGCACCTTGAACAGGCGGCGCATCGGCGCGCCGCCGAGTCTGCGACGCAGATCCCGCAAGGCTTTCGCCGACGGCTCGGCCACCGCGAGACCGGCCAGTCCTCCGATCAGCTTCTGCCAGACCAGCCGGTAGCCGACCTCCGGGAACAGGCACATCGCCAACAGGAAGTAGATGGGGCTTGACCCGTCTTGACGGACATCCTGATCCTCACCCCGTCCGTCAGGACGGGTCGACCCCAGACCCGTTCGCTTCGACCTTGGGTCGTGGTACGCAGACACGAGCAACCGATGAGACCTGCCCGAACGCCACGGGCCGCGGAAGACGGTCCACGACCGGTTCCGGCGCCGGTCGCGCGACGGCACCCTCACCGCACTCGTGACGAAGGTCCGCGTCATCGCCGAGGCGATCGACGAACTCGACCGCGAGGTCGCCAGAGCCCGCCGCACGACCACCACCGCATCCCGCACAGGGGTGGTCGGGGCGTGCGGCGGGCACGGCGAGCCAGGTGATCGCGCCATCGGCCGCTCCCGCGGCGGACCCACCACCAGGACCACCTGACCTGCGACGGCCGCGGCCGAACCGGGTGATCGCGGACAAGGGCTGCTCCAGCCGCGCCATCCGCTCCCACCTGCGCCGGCGCCGCATCCCGGCCACCGTGCTCATCCGGCTTCGAGGGCAGGTACTAGATGAGGCCGGAGCGGACCGCGGCGGCTACGGCGTGGGCTCGGTTGCGGGCGTTGAGGCGGGTCATCAGCTCGTAGATGACGTTCTTGACGGTGTGGGCCGAGCAGGACAGCGAGTGGGCGATGGTGGCGTTGTCCAAGCCGTCGGCCATGAGGTGGAGCACGACGACCTGGCGGTCGGTGAGGGCGGGCAGGTGTCGTGGTTTCGTGAGCATGCCCCGACCGACGACCCGGACCAGGAGGTCGTGGGGCAGGCGACCGTCGCCGTCGTGGAGGGAGTGCAGGGTGTTGAGCAGGCGGGTGGGGGTGGCGTGGGCGGAGCGGAGGAGGGCGTCCGCGCCTGCCCGCACCGCCCGGGCGGCTTCGGCCGGGGAGAAGGTCTCGGCGATGACCAGTACCCGGCGGGTGGTGGGGCGGCCCGAGGCGTCGAGGGCTTCGTCGACCGTGCGGGCGGCGGCCAGGACCACCGGGGCGGAGGCGTGCTCGGGGGTGGGGGCGATGGCTATGCCGGCCTGTCGCAGCGTGGCGAGCAGGCGGTCGCGGGAGGTCGGGTCCGGGGTCCGGAGGCACACGCACAGGAGGTCGACGGCGGTCATAACAGGCCCGTCCGCAGGGCGTAGGCCACCGCGTGGGCGCGGTTGCGGAGGCGGAAGCGGTTGGTGATGTCGTGGACCACGCTCACCACGGTGCGCGCCGAGTAGGACAGTTCACGGGCGATCTCCTCGGTTTCGCGGCCTTCGGCGACCAGGCGCAGGACGCTGCGCTCGCGGTCGCTGAGAGCCGACGCCTTCCGGTCGGTCGTGGTGGAGGCGGTCGTCACCAGCCTGCCCAGCATGTCCGGCGGAACCGTGGAGTCGCCGCTCGCGGCGGCGAGCACGGTACGCGCCAGCCTGCCCGCGGTGGCCTCGGAGCGACGGAGCAGCCCGCGGGCGCCCGCGGCGATCGCGTGCAGCGCCTCGTGCGGCGCCACGTCGGTCGCCACCAGCACCACCTCGGGCCGGTGGTCCGCGCCGCGCACGGCGCGCACGAGGTCCAGGCCCTGTTCGCCGATGTCGTCGACGATGACCACGGTGACCGCGGCCGGCCGGCCGGGCAGCACGACGACGAGGTCGGGACAGCTGTGCAGCGCCGCTATCGCCCCGGCTTCCAGCATCGGGTCGAGCGCCACCGCGTTGACCGGCACCGGTTCACCCATCGATTCCTCCTCAACCGTCCATCAAAACCCCCGGCTACAGGATCGGCGGTCGGCGGTCGACCACGCATCGGTCCCGTTCCCGTACTTTCGCGTGGACCGGCTGAGCTGGGCGGACATCCGCCGTTGCGCCATCCGTGGCGACGGCGCGCCGCATGCGGGAGCGGGCCGGCGCAAGAGTGTGGGGGTCGGACACGCATGACCGCGCAACACACCGGTGGCAGGCTCTTCGGCATGCCGAAGCCTGTCCACCCGACCACCGCGGCCGTCCTTCCCGAGGCGTGGTGGTTGCCGGGTCTGGCCCCTCATGAACGCGGCGGGCACGCCACCTCCGGGTCCGCCGCTCGACAGGACGACCGCCGAATCGCGCTCCCCCGCGGCTGCACCGAGCCCGGACCGGGTCCCGGGACCGCGTGTGACGAGCTGCTCGGTGGTCCTCCCACCGGGGTGCGCCGCCCGGACTGGGCGGCCACGGTGGAGCGGGTCGTGCGCCGGGCGGCACCGGTGAGGACGGCGGTCGAGCTGGGCGGGACCTGGCGCGCGGCGTTCACCCGCGTGTTGCGGCCGTTCACCGACGACGCCGTCGCCCGGATCACCGAGGGCTCCGGCGCAGCGGCCCCGCCGGGGGTGCTGGCAAGTACCGGCACCGCCCTCGGCGATCGCCTCGTCGACATCGCCGCTCGCACGCTCGTCACCGAACTGCGGCGGTCGCGGGCCGGGGACGAGAGGAGCGCCCGCCCCTGGACGGGGCTCCCCGGCTTCACCCGCCACCTCAGCTCCCCCGCCGGGCTGGCCGAACTGGTGACCACCTACCCGGTGCTGGCCCGACTGCTCGCGCAGGCGTGCGACCGCACCGCCGTGGCGACGCTGGACCTGCTCGACCGCCTCGCCGCCGACCGCGCGCTCGTGGTCGACTCCCTGCTCGGCGGCACGGACCCCGGCCCGGTCGCCGCGCTCGTCCCCGGGGACCGGCACGGCGGTGCCCCACCACCGGTGCTGGTGCGGTTCGCCGACGGCAACCGCGTCGTCTACCACTCGCACGACGTGCTGGCGCAGGTTCGCGTGGGGGAGTTCGTGGGCCTGCTCGCCGGGGTGGTCCCCGACTTCCGCGTCCGCGCCGCGCGGGCCCTGCCCCGACCGGGGTACGGCTGGTCGGAGTTCGTGGCCGGGAACGGCGTTCCCGACGCTTCGGCAGCCGGCCGCTTCCACCGCGGACAAGGCGCGCTCCTGGCGCTGCTGCACCTGTTGCGGGCGACCGGCCTGCACCACACCAACGTGGTCGCCGACGGTGACACACCGGTGCTCGTCGACGTCCAGGCGCTGTTCGACCCCGACGTGGCCCCGTCGCCCGACCACGACCCGGCCGAGGAGGCGCTGCGGGCCTCGGTGCACCGCATCGGTCTGCTCACCGGCCCGGCCGGTCGGCCCTCGACCCCCGGCGACCACCGATCCGCGCTGCTGACCGGTTTCCGGCAGGCCTACGACGCCATCACGGCCTACCGCGGCACTTTCGCCGAGGCCATCGCGGCCTGCGCCGACATCGACGTGCGGGTGCTCGCCAGACCGGTCGCGCACTACCGCGCGGTGCTGGACGAGACCACGCGCCCGGAGGTGCTGCGCGACGCGCTCGACCGGGACCGGGTGCTGTCCGCGCTGGTGGCGGACCGGACCGGGATCCCGGCCCAGCTCGCCGACCACGAGGTCACCGCCCTGCGGAACGGCGAGGTGCCGGTGTTCACCGCGTCCGCCGGTCGCGGTCGGCTGCGCGCGCCCTCGGGCGCGCCGCTGCCCGTTCCTCTCCCCCGGTCCGGCGTCGCCGCGTCGATCGACACGTTGTCCGGGCTGGACGAGGTGGACCGCGCGAACCAGGAGTGGATCATCTCGGCGGCGCTGGCCACCCGCCACCGCGTGACAGCGCACCCGACCGCCGCGCCGATCGCCGCGCCGCGCGTCGGGCCGGTGGTCCACCCCGACCAGCTCATCGCGGCGACCTGCGCCGTCGCCGACCGGCTCGTCGTGCGCGCCTTCGGCGGGGACCGGGTGAACTGGCTCGGTGTCGAAGCGGTCGCGGACCGCCGGTGGTCGCTGTCGCCGCTGGGCGTCAGCCTCGGCAACGGCAGCCTCGGCGTCGCCGTGTTCCTGGCCCAGCTCGCCGCCGTCACCGGCGTCGCCCGCTACGCCGACCAGGCCGTGCGCGCCGTCGCGGGCACCACGGGGATGGTCGACGCGTTCGCCGGCAGGCCGGACCTCGTCGACGCCGTCGGCTGGGGCGGGCTGGCCGGTCTGGGCGGCGTCGCCTACGGCCTGGGGCGGCTGAGCCTGCTGCTCGACGACCGCGCCCTGCGGCACCGCGCGGCGCGCCTGGTGGCGCTCGCCGACGGGTCGGTGCCCGCGGTGACCGAGCCGGGCTGGGTCGGCGGGCTCGCCGGGTGCCTCGCCGCGATGACCGCCGTGCAGGTCGACCTCGGGCTCGACGGGGCGGGCGAGGTCGCGCGCGGCTGCGCCGATCGGCTCACCCGCCTCGTCGACCGCCCCGACCGGGACCGGGCACGGTTGCCGGTGGCGTTCGCCGACGGGCTCGCCGGGATCGGCTGGGCGCTGGCCACCCTCGGCCCCGAGACCGCGCACCGCGATGCGGGGTCGCGCCTCGGGGCCAGGGTCGCCGAGGACGTGGCCGCGCGCGGCGCCCCGGTGCCGGACGCGTGGTGCCGCGGCGGCGCGGGCGTCGCGCTGGTGGGCGCGGGGACGGCGTTCGCCGACGGTCCGGTGCGCCGGGACCTCTCCCTGTGCCACGGCGAGATGGGGGTGCTGGAGGTGCTGGGCCTGCTCTCGGGGTCGCGGGCGCGCCACGACCCGACGGCCGATGCGCTGCGGCGCCGCACCGGCCAGGTGCTCGACGTCCTGCGCAGGTACGGGCCGGCGTGCGGGGTCCCGGGCACGACGACGACCCCCGGCCTGCTGACCGGGCTCGCCGGCATCGGGTACGGGCTGCTGCGGCTGGCCGCGCCCCGGCGGGTGCCGTCGATCCTGCTGCTGAGCCCCGCGGCGATCACCGCAACGGGATAGCCGACTGCGGCGAAGCGTGAATGTCGCGGACGCGAGCCGGGGCCGGGTCCACGGGTGTTTCCGGTGCGCCGGTCGGTGGTAGTGAATTGCTGCCTGCGGACGCCCCGGAATCGCTTTCAGCCCAACGGATCCACATCCTTCATCGGTTAACAGTTTTCCATGTGGATTCACACTCGGGTGCTAATATCCGATTGTGGCTCATCGTTCGACGGAACTGGTCGGTCGTGAACGGGAACTGCACGTGATCGCCGACGCGATCGCCGACGCGGGCAACGGGCGCGGCCGGACCGTCTTCGTCACCGGTGAGCCCGGTATCGGCAAGTCGCGGCTGCTCTCGGCCGCCACCGAACTGGGGCACGCGGCGGGCATGGGCCTGCTGCGGGGGCGCGCCAGCAGCATCGGCCCGACCGCACCGTTCCGCCCGCTGACCGAAGCGATCCTCTACCTGCTCCGCGCGGAACCGGTGGACCCCGCCGAGCTGGGACCGTACGGGCCGATCCTCGGCCGGATCGTGCCCGGGTGGGGCGAGCCGCCCGCGGGGTACGACGGCGACTCCCTGGTCGTGCTCGCCGAGTCGATCCTGCAGCTGACCGGCCTGGTCGGTCGCGGTCGCGGCTGCCTGATCGCCCTCGACGACCTGCACGACGCCGACGCCGAGACGCTCTCCGCGCTCGAGTACCTGGTGGACAACATCGACCGGCAGCCCGTCCTGCTGGTGGTCGCCCTCCGCGACGAGGAGTGCGCCGCGCGCGTACTGGCCGCCACGGCGGCGCAGCGGGGGCGCTGCACGCCGATCGAACTGGACCGGCTGACCCGGGCCGATCTGCACCCGCTCGCCGGTTCCTGCCTGGAGGTCGACCCCGACCGCGTCCCGGACGACATCGTGGACCTGTTGTGGGCGGGCAGCGCGGGCAACCCGTTCACGGCCGAGGAACTGGTCACGATCATGGCCGACGACGGCGTGATCACCAGCGACGGGGACTCGTGGTCGCTCGCGCCGGACCTGGCCCCGACGCTGACCGCCGGGCTGTCGCGCCCGCTCGCGCGGCGGGTGGCGGGCGTCGGCCCGCGGACCCGCGAGGTGCTGGCGGTCGCGGCGACGTTCGGCTCGCGGTTCCCGCTGCCGGTGGTGCGGCTGGTCACCGGGCTGACCGACCACGCCCTGCTGAGCCTGCTCCAGGACGACCTGGCCGGTCACCTGGTGGCGCCGGACGAGCAGTCGCCCGACTGGTACGCCTTCCACCACCAGCTCAGCCGGGAGGCGGTCCTGGCGCAGCTCGGCGACGGCGAGCAGGCCCGGCTGGCGGCCTCGGTCGCCGACGCCGTCGACACCCTCCACCCCGACCACCCCGGCGAGTGGTGCGAGGTGGCGGCGCGGCTCCGGCTGGACGCGGGCGACCGGCAGGCGGCGGGCAGGCATTTCGCCGAGGCGGGCTGCCGCGCCTTGGCGCTCGGCGCGGCGAAGTCGGCCGCAACCCTGCTGACCAGGGCGTGGGAACTGCTGGCCGAGGAGCCGTCGACCCGGGCCACCGTGCTGGGCGAGCTGGTGCCCGCGCTGGCCGAGGCGGGGCTGGTGGAGCAGGCGCTGGCCTCGGTCGGCGACGCGCAGCGCGTGCACGACCTGATCCCGCGGCAGCGCGCCGCCCTGCACACCCAGCTGGCCTGGGCGGCCACCGTCGCCGGGCTGGCGGACCGGGCGCAGTCGCAGGTGGAGGCGGCGCGGGCGCTGCTGGCGCCGGACGCGGCGGCCGAGGACACCGCGCCGCTGGACGTGGTCGACGCGCACCTGGCCCTCGACCGGGTCGGGACCGGCCAACTGGGCGCCGCGGAGCGGATCGCGCGCAAGGCGGTGGCCGTCGCCGACTCCGCGCCGCTGCCGGTCGTGGCCTGTCAGGCGTGGCAGCTGCTCGGCTCGATCGTCCGGCACCGCGACCCCGACGAGGCCACGGTGTGCCTGGAACGCGCCCATTCCCTCGCGATGCGGCACGGCCTGCCGATCTGGCAGATCCACGCGCTGATCCGGCTCGGTGACGACGACGCGCTGCGCCACGGCGACGTGGCCCGGCTGGAGCGCGCCCGCGACCGGGCCCACCGGGCGGGCGCGGTCACCGCACGCCACCAGGCCGACGCGGGCATCGCCCTGCACCTGATCCTGCGGGGCGAGTACGCCGCCGCCCGCGCGCTCATCGACGAGGTGCACGCGTCCACGAGCCGATTACACCTGCTGGACACCACCAGGCGCATGACCCTGCTGCGCGCGGTGCTCGCCGCGCACGAGTGCGACCGCGCCGGGGTGGACGACTCGATGGCCGAGTTCGTGCGCCGCGGGGGCAACACGACGTCGCACGCCGCGCACGTGCACGGGCTCTCCGGCGCGTTCTGCTCGCTGCTGGAGGAGGACCGCCCGCGCGCCCTCGCCGACACCACCCGCGCGGTGTCCGGCGTGCACGACGGGTCGAGCATCCACCACCTCTCCGGCCGCCACGGCCTGCACGTGCTGCTGCGAGTGCTCTCCGGTGACGCGGACCGGGCCGAGCACGGCACGGTGACCTCCGACCCGGCCAGCGCGCTGCGCTGGGACCGGCAGTTCACGGCGTTCGCCGACGCGGTCCTGCTGGGCCGCTCGGGCCGCACCGCCGACGCCGCGCGCGCGGTCGCCGCGGCCGAGGACGTGGGCGAGCCCTACCCGATGGCCCGCAACCTGGGTCTGCGGCTGGTCGGCGAAGCGGCGCTGAAGGACGGCTGGGGCGACCCGGCCGCGTGGCTGCGGACCGCCGAGACCTACTTCTACGGCCGCGGGGTGACCACGGTGGCGGACGCTTGCCGCGCGCTGCTGCGCCGCGCGGGTGCGCGGGTGCCGCAGCGGCGCACCGGGGTCGACCGGATCCCACCCGCCCTGCGCTCGGCCGGGATCACGCCGCGCGAGTACGAGGTGCTGGGCTGGCTGGTCGGGCGACTGGGCAACCACGAGATCGCGGCGCGGCTGCACCTGTCCCCGCGCACGGTCGAGCGGCACGTCTGCAACATCATGACCAAGACCGGGCAGCCCAACCGGATCGCGCTCGGGGCGTACGCGGCGGCGTTCGTCGGCCGGGACGCGGCCGAGCGGGACTGACCCGCGCCGGCTCGGCGCGCCGCGGGAAGGGCGCGCAGACGGACCGGCCGCGGTGGCGCGGGTCACCGATCGGGCCGGTCGACCGCGACGAAGCGCAGCTCCGAGGTGTACCGCGCGCCCGCGTCGTCGACCAGCCACGCCTGCTCCGGGGTCGGCAGCATCTCCGTCACCACCACCCGGCCCGCGGGGGCGCGGCGGGCGAGCCTGCGCACCGCCTTGGCCAGCACGTTCACGTACACCGGCGCGTCGAAGTCCACGTAGAACGGTCGTGGCTCGCCGGGCAGCACCGCGAACGCGAACCGCGGCAGGCCCAGCGACCTCGCCCACGCCCTCGCCAGCACGAACCGCCGCGCCTCCGACTTCTGCTCGGCGAAGGTCAGCGCGCCCACGTCCACCGACCAGGACTCCCGGGCCACCACCAGCCGGTCGACCGCCACCCGGGGCGTGTGGTCGGCGTCGGCGGGCAGGACCTGGAACAGGTCCATGGCCAGCGTGGTGAGCACGTGGCCGAACACGTCGAGCACGGGGAACTCGGCGCCGTCGGGCAGCACGGCCACCAGGTCGCCGCCGCGCTCGCGCACGCGGGCGTCGGCGCTGAGCACCGCGCGGTCGCGCCGGAGGTCGGCCGTGTTGTCGACCAGGGCGACGCGGTAGTCCTCCGGGCGCGCCAGCGAGTAGTGGATGCGGGTCGACAGCCGTGACCGGTGCTCTTTGGGCAGCACCGGCAGCAGGCGCGGACCGGGGAAGTCGGTCGTCGTCTCGGCCACCAGCTCCCCCGGCGCGGGGTGCTGGTTGACGAACAGGGACGCGCCGAGGGTGTTGGCCGCGACGTGCAGCTCGCCGAGCACCAGGTCGACATCCCCTCGGCGCAGGTGCTCGTCGTCGGCGGCGACGACGAAGACGTCCGGGCTGGCGTAACGGGCCGCGCCCCAGCGGGCGCCGGGCTCGCCGAACGCCTCCCGCACCCGGTCGGCGATGTCGGTGCCGCGGACCCGGACCCGCCGGGCGCCCGGCGCGATGTCGAGGACCCGCGCCCACCTGGTGGACAGCGCGCGGCGCAGCGACTCCGCCTCGGCCGCCGCGGTGCCGTGCAGGACCGGCATGCACGCGAACCAGAACGCGGCCAGGTCGACCGACCCGGCGGCGGCGAGGTCCGCGTGGACCCGCCGGACGCCGTCCAGCACCGCGTCGGCCAGCCGCGCGGTCAACCAGGACGCGGCGGTCAGCAGGAGGTCGAGCGGGGCGAGGGCGGTCAGCACCCCGGCCCCGACGCGGGTGCTGCCCGCGCGGACGCAGTCCGCGTACACCAGTCCGCGGCCGGGCGCGGTGCCCGCGCCCTTGGTGCGGGTGGTGGCCGCGCCGGTCACCGCGGTGAACTCGCAGGCCAGGGCGTCGAGCGCGGCGGGCAGGTCCGCGTGCGCCGCCGTGCGCACCTGGTCGCGGGCGCGTTCGAGCCCGTCGAGCACCGCGAGGCCGCGGTGGCGCAGATCGGCGTCCCCGACGCCGGTCAGCCACGCACGCAGGTGCCGCTCCGGACGGGCCCCCGCGGGCAGGTCCAGCCGCTGGACGACCCAGCGGCGGCGGCACAGCTCCGCCAGCGCGGCGGCGACGTCGACCCCGTCCCCCAGCTCCCGTTGGATCGCCTGCTCGGTGCGGACGCCGTCGCAGAGGTCGAGGACGCCGCGCAGCTCCGCCGGGATGGTCGTGGGGGGCAGGCCCGGCAGCACGACCGCGCCCCCGTCGACGTCCTCGTCGACGCGGACGAACGGGACCCGGCGCGGCGCGATCCACCGCCGCGCGGCCGGGTCCGCGCTCAGCACGCCCGCGAGCGCGTCGACCGACCAGCTGGAGAAGTACACGGTGGACCGGGCGACCAGGCCGCGACCGGCGTCGACCTCCAGCCCGGGGATCGTTCCGTCCCACCGGCCCCACCCCACCGGGCCGAAGAAGCCGATCGTGTCGTTCTTCACGCAGAACCGCTGCCAGTAGTGCGCCACCAACTCCTCGCGCTGCCGGGGCTTGCTGGTGCGGCCCGCCGCGGAGGGGCGCCACGCGGTGAACGGGTCGACACCGGTCCGCAGCGCGGCGGGGTTCTGCCACTGGACCGCTGCCCGGAACGCGGGCAGGGCGGCCACCGCTTGCAGCTCGACGGCGGTTTCCACGGCCGACTCGGCGAACCGCTCCTCGAACAGCTCCCACGTCGGCCCGGAGAGAACCGGACCCAGCTCGTCGGCGGCCGCGGCGAGCCCGTCCGGGGCCAGCCTGAGCACGCCGTCGGCGGGGAACCCCGCACCGCGCACCGCGAACTGGTCCCACAGCCGCCACCGCTCGCTCAACCACACCATGCCGGTAGCACTCCTCACGTCGTCGGGGTCGGGCGGCGCGCGGGCTGCCGGGGCGTGTTCCCGCCGGAGACGATGACGGCGACCCGCCCGCGCGGCCGGGCGAGCAGCGCACCCGCGAGGGCGGCGCTGCCGCTGGGCTCCGCCGCCACGCCGTTGCGGTGCAGCAGGTCCATCGCGTCGAGGATGGCCTCGTCGGTGACCGAGAGCATCGCGTCGACCCGGTGCTGGACGATCGGGAACGGGATCTCGCCGGGGCGCTGGCCGCGCAGCCCGTCGGCGACGGTGTCCGAGGGCGGGACCTCGACCGGGCGGCCCGCGGCGATCGACCGGGCGTAGCGCGGCGCACCGGCGGGCTCCACACCGGTGATGCGCGTCCGCGCGCGCAGCCCGTCGGCAGCCAGGCACACCCCGGCCAGCAGGCCGCCACCCCCGGTCGGCACGAAGATCTCGTCCAGGTCCGGGACGTCCTCGAACACCTCGAGCCCCACGGTCCCCGCGCCCGCGACCACCAAGCGGTGGTCGGAGGACGGCACGAACACGGCCCCGGAGTCGAGCGCGAGCTCGCGCGCGCACCGGTCCCGCTCGGCCACGCCGCCGGGCACCTCGACGACCGCGGCGCCGAGCCCGCGGACGACGTCCAGCTTGTCCGCGCGGGCGCCCGCCGCGACGACCACCGTCACCTCGACGCCCAGCGCGGCGCCCAGCCGGGCGACCGCGATGCCGTGGTTGCCCGACGAGCCGGTCACGACCCGGGTGGCGGCCACGTCGAGCATCGCGTTGGCCGCGCCGCGCGTCTTGAACGAACCGCCGAACTGCAGGTGCTCGGCTTTGAGCAGGAACCCCGGCACGCCGTCCGGCGACAGCAGGGGCGTGCGGCGGACCCGGCCCGCGATCCGCCGCGCCGCGGCGAGCACGCCCGCGGCGCCGGAGCGGTGCACGTCGACGGTCATCGGCCGGACTGGTCGACCGCGACGAACCGCAGCTCCGAGGTGTAGCGCTCCCCCGCGTCGTCGACCAGCCACGCCTGCTCGGGGGACGGCAGCATCTCGGTCACCACCACCCGGCCGTCGGCGTCGCGGCGGGCCAGGCGGCGCACCGCCTTGGCGAAGACGTTCACGTACACCGGGGCGTCGAAGTCCACGTAGAACGGTCGCGGTTCCCCGGCCAGCACCACGAACGCGTACCGCGGCAGACCCAGCGACCTCGCCCACCGCCGCGCCGCGACGAACCGGCGCGCCTCGGTCTTCTCCTCGGCGAAGACCGCGTCGGCCACGGGCACCGACCACGACTCCCGCGCCACCACCAGCCGGTCCACCGACACCCGCGGCGAGTGGTCGGCGTCGGCACGCAGGGAGAACCGGTCCATGACCCGGTTGGTCATCGCGTTGCTGAAGACGTCGAGCAGGTCGAACTCCGCGCCGTCGGGCAGCACGGCCACCAGGTCGTCGCCGCGCTCGAGGACCTGGACGTCGGCGCTGAGCACCGTGCGCTCCCGCCGCGGGTCCACGGTGTGGTCGACCAGTGCCACGTAGTAGTCCTCCGGCCGGTCCAGGGCGATGCGGCTGCGTGCCGACCACCGCGGCGGCTGCTCCTTGGGCAGCATCGGCAGCAACCGCGGGCCGGGGAAGTCGGTCGCGGTCTCGGCGAGCAGCCGGTCGGCGTCCGGGTGCTGCATCACCCACAGCGACGTGCTGGTGGTGTTCATCGCGATGTGCAGCTCGCCCAGCACCAGCTCGAAGTTCCCGCGCGCCACCTCGGCGGCGTCCTCGGCGACGACGAACACGTCCGGGCTGACGTAGCGGGCCTGCGGCCAGGTCGGTCCCGGCTCCCCGAACTCCTCGCGCACCCGGTCGGCGATGTCCTCGGTGGACCGCTGGACCCTGCGGGCTCCGTCGGGGACGGCCAGAACCCGCGCCCAGCGCGCGCGCAGCTCGGCCTGGATCAGGTCGAGGTCGGCGATCGACTCCCCGTGCGGTGCGGGCAGGCACTCCATCCACAGCGAGGCGAGGTCCACGGTGCCGCCCCGGCCGCGCAGGCGCTCGTAGACCTGCCGGACGCGGGCGCCGACGGCCTCGGCGAACCGGGCCGTCATCCAGCGGGCGGCGGTCAGGCACAGGGTGAGCGGCGTCAGCGCATCGCGGACGTCGGTGCCGAGGCGAACGGTGGCCGATCTGCGGCAGTCGGAGTAGATCAGCGCGCGGCACGGCGCGGTGCGGGTGCCCTTGGTGCGCTGCGCGGCGACCTGGGTCAGCTCCTCGAACTCGGTCTCCAGCGCGGTGAACGCCGCCGACAGGGCGTCGGCGTCGGTGCCGGCCGCCCGGATGCGCTCCGCGCCGCGTTCGAGCACGGCCACCTTGGTCAGCGCGTCCCGCCGCGCGGCGGGGTCGGCCACCCGGTCCAGCAGGTCCCGCAGGTGCCGCTCGGGGTGCGCGCACGTCGGCACTTCCAGCCGCCACACGAGCAGGCGCCGGCGCACCAGCCCGTCGAGCACGCCCACGACGGCGTCCTCGGTCACCTCCTCGCCGAGGTTGTCGGACACGTCCGCCGCGAGCTGCCCGGGCAGCCGGGTGCCGTCGCAGCGGACGAGCAGTTCCCGTTCCAGCGGCTCCAGCCACCGCGGCGGCACGCCGGGCATGCGCGCCTCGCCCCCGCCGACGTGCCCGCCGACGTGCCCGTCAACGCGGACGAACGGCACGCGGCGCGGCGCGATCCACGCGCGCATCCGCGGGTCTGCGCCGATCACGCGTGCCACCGCGTCGACGGCCCAGCTGGAGAAGTAGACGGTCGATCCGGCGACCAGGCCCGTTCCCGGGTCGACGTGCACGCCGCTGACCGACTCGTCCCACCGGCCCCAGCCCACCGGGCCGAAGAAGCCGATCGTGTCGTTCTTCACGCAGAACCGCTGCCAGTAGTGCGCCACCAGCTCCTCGCGCTCGCGCCGCTTGCTGGTCCGGCCGTCGACCGACGGGTCCCACGCCAGGAACAGCCCGATCGCCCTGTCGAGCACCGCCGGGTTCTGCCAGGCCACCGCAGCCCGGAACGCCGGTGTCGCGGCGATCCGCTGCAGTTCACGCACGTTGTTCACCATCGCCTCGGAGAGCAGGTCCTCGAAGGCCGTCCACTCCGGGCCGGTGAGCGGGGAGTCGTCGTCGAACTTGTCCGCGGCCTCGGCGAGACCGGAGGGCGCCAGTCGCAGCACGCCCGAGGCGGGGAACCCGGGGCCGCGCAGGGCGAACTCCGTCCAGAGTCGCCACTGCCCGCCCGGCAGGAACACGTCGTCAGTCATGGCTCGGCCGCTCCCCCTGGATGTCGGCGCCCGCGCACCACTCCGGTACGGCGCGGGCGCTGTGGTACTTGTTCTGGGCCTGCGCGAAGGCGCGGCCGGCCGGTCCGTCGAGCACGTCGGCGGCGACCTCCTCGCCGCGGTGGGCGGGCAGGTCGTGCCGCTGCGCCACCACGGCGCCGCTGTGCTGGGCGTTGACCTCCGCCCGGTCGGGGAACCGCTGGTCCGGTCCGTGGCCCAGGGGCGTGCGCAGGCGCAGTTCCGCGCCCGGGAACCGGGAGGGCGCCGGCGCCGACGCGGTGTTGTCGCCCTCGCCGACGTGGAGGACGCGCACCCCTTTCACCCGGCCGAACAGCTGCGCGCCCAGCCGCAGCGCCCCGGCCGAGAAGGCGGTCCGCGTCCTGGTCGAGGTCTTGCGGAACAGCACACCGACGACCGGGTCGCGCAGCGTGCGCCCGCCCGCCCGCTCGCCGAGGGCGTGCTCGACCCCGCGGTGCGCGATCCAGCGCAGGTCGGCGTCGTCGAGGTCGTCGGTGGAGATCAGGTGACGACGTGCGGGGTCGGGCATGGCAACCTCCGTGGTGTGCTCGCCCCAGCGTGCTGCCCGCGGCGGTCGGGCCGGCAGGGAAGGAACGGCAGCATCGGGTGCGTCTGTGTGGCCGGGAACGGGGTGGCCGGGAACGGGGTTGGCCGGGAACGGCATGGGCAAGCCCGCGGGGGTGGACGTGGACGCCGCCGTCGCGCACGCGGTCCGCGCCGGGTCGCTCCGACGGCCCGGCGCTCAGCAGGTCGGCAGGAACCCCGGTGGCCTGCGAGCACGCGCGACCTGCTCGAACGCGTAGGCCAGCGCCAGCACCGCGGGCTCGCCGTAGCGGCCCGCCATGATCGACAAGCCGACCGGCAGCGCGCCGACGAACCCCATCGGGACGGTGGCGTTGGCGTAACCGGACACCGCGGCGGGCGTGGACGAGCCGAACAGGTACCGGTCGCCCTGGCCCAGGGTGGTCCGCCACGCCGGGGCGTTCGTCGGCGCCGCGACCGCGTCCAGCCCGTGCGCGCGGAGGGTGTCGTCCAGCCCCCGGCGGGCGGCGCCGCTCGCCGCCGCGCGCAGGCGCAGGTACTCCGGGTCGCCCGGGTTACCCGAGGTGGCCTGCGCCTCCTCGAACAGCTCCTGCCCGAAGTGGCCCATCTCGGCCTCCGCGTTGGCCTCGTTGAAGGCGATCAGCCCGGCCAGGTCCGGCGGGTGGTCGCCGGGAGTCGCCGCCAGGTACCGGTTGATGCCGTGCTTGAACTCGTGCGTCATCGCGGGCAGCTCGGCGCGGCCCACCGCGTCCAGCTCCGGGATCGCCACCTCGACCGCGGTCGCACCCGCCGACTCCAGCAGCGCCACGGCGCGGGCGAAGGCCACCATGGTCTCCGGGCTGGTGCCGCGGGTCGGGTCCCACACACCGATCCTCTTGTCGCGCAACGCGTTCGGGTCCAGGAACCCCGTGTAATCCGGGCGCTCGGGGGCGTGCGCGGTGGCCGGGTCCGCGCCGTCGCGGCCGCTGAGCACGCCCAGCAGGATCGCCGCGTCGGTGACGGTGCGGGCCATGGGCCCGGCGGTGTCCTGCACCCCCGAGATCGGCACCAGGCCGTGGCGGCTGACCAGCCCGGTGCTCGGCTTGACGCCGACGACGCCGGTGGCGCCCGCCGCGGTGACGATCGACCCGTTGGTCTCCGTGCCGACCGCGACCGGGGCCAGGTGCGCCGCGACCGCCGCCGCCGAACCGCTCGACGAGCCGCAGGTGTTGCGGTCGAGCGCGTACGGGTTGGCGGTCTGCCCGCCGACCGCGCTCCACCCGCTGGAGGAGCGCCGGTCGCGGAAGTTCGCCCACTCCGACAGGTTGGCCTTCCCGAGGACCACCGCCCCGGCGGCGCGCAGCCGCCGCACCAGGTGGGCGTCCGCGGCCGGCCGCGCCCCGAGCAGGGCGAGGGAGCCCGCGGTGGTCGGCTGCCGGTCCGCGGTGTCGATGTTGTCCTTGAGCAGCACCGGGATGCCGTCCAGCGGCCCGAGCCGCCCGCCCGCGCGCCTGCGGCGGTCGCTCTCCTCCGCCAGGCGCCGGGCGTCCGGGTTGGTCGCGACCACCGCGTGCAGGCGGGGGTTGAGCGCGCGGATGCGGTCCAGGTAGAACGCGGTCAGCTCGGCCGAGGTCAGCCGACCCGCGTCCATCGCGCGGTGCAGGTCCGGGATGGTGGCCTGCTCCAGGTCCACCCCGGCCACCTCGGGGCCGTGGACGGCGGCGGTACCGGAGGTCACGGGCCGACCTCCTCGGTCGCCTCCATGAGCGTCGTCAGCAGCCCGGCGAGGTTCGCCACGTGCGGCGGGCGCAGCACGCCCATGTGGTCGCCGCCGACCCGGTGGATCTTGAGACCGCCCGGGGCCAGCTTGACCCAGCGGTCCTGGTACTGCGCGTAGGTCTGCCCCTGGTTGGTGCTGTGCAGGCCGTCGGCCAGCTCGTCGCCCACGAGCAGGTGGGTGCGCCCGGGGTAGGGGCGCTGGCGGTAGCCGAGCATCGCCTGGGTCAGCTCGCGCCACACCCGGATGCGGCGCGGCCAGAACGTGTCCCCGGGGTTGGGCGGCTCCTTGGTGCCCTCGTCGATGATGTAGTCGAGCACCTCGGCGAACTGGCGCCGCACCTCGGCGACCTCCTCGGCGCTGGTCGCGACGTCGAGCTGTTGGAGCAGGTTCTCGCCGCGCAGGAAGACGGCGGTCTCCTCCCACATGCTCTCCCGCTTGTAGAAGTCCTGGGCGGGGTCGAGCAGCATCAGCGTGACCTGGTCGCCGTCGCGCTGCATCACGCGGGCCATCTCGCCGGTGACCAGGCCACCGGCGCACCAACCGAGCAGGTGGTACGGGCCGTGCGGGCGCAGCGCGCGGACCTGCTCGACGAACAGCGCGGCCACGCTCGCGATGCCCTGCGGCGGCGGGGTGTCGCGGTGCAGGCCGGGCCACTCCAGCGCGGCCACCGGCCGGTCGACGCCGATCCGGTCGGCCAGCCCCCTGTACCACAGGCCGCCACCGGGGTACATGCAGAACAGAGGGGGCTTGTCCCCGGTGCGGCGCAGCCACACCACGGCCTCGCCCGCCCACGACGCCGCCGACTCCACCGACGCGGCCAAGGTGGGCGGGAAGCCGCCCTGGATGGCCGGGTCCACCGCCGTGGCCAGGTCCATCACCGTGCGGTTGGCGTAGAAGTCGCGCAGCTCCACCGGGAGGCCGTGCTCTTCGCGCAGCTCCACCAGCACTCGGATCACCAGCAGCGAGTGCACACCGAGGTCGCTGAAGGGCACGTCGACGCCCACCTGGTCGACGCCGAGCGCCTTGGCGAGCACGGTGGCGAGGATGTTCTCCACCGCCGTGCGGGGGGCGAGCGCGGCGCGGGCCGTCGCCGCCGGCTCCGGCAGCGCCTTGGTGTCGAGCTTGCCGCTGGGGGTGGTGGGGAGCTCGTCGAGCACGACCCACGCCGACGGGACCAGGTATTCGGGCACGACGCCCGCGAGCAGGTCGGGCAACCCGGCGGGGTCCGGTCCGCCCTCGTCCGCGGGCACCAGGTAGGCCACCAGCTCCTGGTCGCCGTGGGCGGTGCGGCGGGCGCGGACGGCGACCTCGCGCAGCGCGGCGCAGGCGCGCAGCACCGACTCCACCTCGCCGAGCTCGACCCGGTAACCGCGGATCTTGACCTGGTCGTCGGCGCGGCCCGCGAACTCCAGCACGCCGTCGGGCCGGTACCGGACCAGGTCGCCGGTGCGGTAGAGCCGCTCGCCGACCGCGTACGGGTCCGGCACGAACCGGTCCGCCGTGAGGTCGGGGCGGCCGCGGTAGCCGCGGGCCAGCTGGGCCCCGCCGATGTGCAGCTCACCGAGCACGCCGATCGGCACCGGCCGCAGGTCGGCGTCCAGCACGCGCAACACGGTGTTCGCGGCCGGGCGGCCGATCGGCACCGGCCCGGCGTCGAGGTCACCGGCCGGGCGCACGTGCGCGGCGCAGCCCACGGTCGCCTCGGTCGGACCGTACTCGTTCTCCACCAGCGTGTCCGGGGCGTGCCGGGTCCAGGCGGCCAGCACGTCCCTGGTCAGTTCCTCGCCGCCGACGACGAGCCGGTCGGTGGCCGCGGCCAGGGCCTCGGCGGGCAGCAGCCGGGCGAGTGCCGCCAGGTGCGACGGGGTGACCTTGACCAGCCCGAACCCGCCGCCGCGCAGGGCGTCGACGAGCCCTTCGATCGCGGGGGCGCCGTCGTCGGGGGTCAGGGTCACCGGCCTGCCCGCCAGCAGCGCCGGGAACAGCGAGGTGACCGGCAGGTCGAAGGCCATCGACGAGTACAGCGGTGAGCTCCCGGCGGAGTCCGCGCGCCAGCACAGGTAGTTGACCAGGTTGCGGTGCTCGACCTGGACGCCCTTGGGGGTGCCGGTCGAGCCGGAGGTGTAGATGACGTAGGCCAGCGAGCGCGGCGCGGCGGTCCGGCCGAGGTCGTCGGCGGGCTCCGCGGCGATGGCCGGGTCGGCGACCAGGACCGCCGCGCGGTCGGGCACCCGGTCGGCGAGGGCGTCCTCGGTGACCACGGTGGTCGCGCCGGCCTCGGTGAGCACGGCGGCCAGCCGCTTCGCCGGGTGGCCGGGGTCGAGCGGCAGGTAGGCCGCGCCCGCCTTGAGGACGGCCAGCAGCGCGGTCACCAGGTCCGGGCCGCGCCGCAGCAGCACGCCGACGAGGTCCTCCGGTCCGGCTCCCCGGCGGCGCAGGTGGCGGGCCAGGCGGTTGGCGCGGGCGTTGAGGTCGGCGAAGGTGACCTCGGTCCCGTCCGCGCACCGCAGCGCGGTCGCCCTCGGGGTCGCGGCGACCCGGCGCTCGAACAGCTCGTGCACGCAGGCGTCCGGGTACTCGGCGACCGGGCCCGCCGCGAACGACAGCAGCCGCTCGACCTCGGCGTGCGCGAGTGCGGCGCCGCGGACGTCGCCGTCGGGATCGGCGGCCATGGCTTCGAGGACCCGCCGGTACATCGCGGCGAGCGCGGGCGCGTGCGCCGGGGCGATCCGGTCGGCCTGGGCCCGGAAGTGCAGGACGCCGGGGAAGCTCCACACGTCGACGCCGAACCCGTTGTAGCTCTCGTCGACGATCTTGGCCGTCTCCACCCGGCGGGTGTCGAACACGTGGAAGTCGAGGTAGGCGAAGGAGATGTCGACCAGGGGCCGCTCACCGCCCCAGCGGCGCTGGAGCTCGCCGAGCGGGAACCTGCGGTGCGGCCAGACCGCCACCTCCTCGGCGAAGACCTGCCGGACGAGCCCGGACCAGGTCGTGGCGGTCAGGTCGACGCACACCGGCAGCGGGTTGAGGTGCATGCCCCTGGCCAGCTCGCCACCGGGTTCCTCCAGCCTGCCGTTGTGCACCAGCCCGGTGTGGAACCGGCGCGTGCCGCCGATCGTGCTCAGCACCGTCAGGTGCGCGGCGAACAGCACCGACTTCAGGGAGGAGCCCGCCGCGGCGGCCAGCGCGCGCAACCCGGGCTCCAGGTCGGAGTACCGCACGCTGACCTGGTGCGGCAGGCCGTCGCGGCTCGCCGGCGCCGCCCAGCCGGGCGGCAGCTCGACGCGGCCGAAGCGGTCCAGCCGGTCGCGCCAGAACTCCTGGTCGGCTTCGTCGGCGATGGCGCGCTTCTCCAGCGCGATGAAGTCGGCGAAGCGCACCGGCACCCGGGACGGGACGCGGGGCGCCACGCCGTCCCGGCAGGCGCGGTAGGTGTCCAGCAGCTCTTCGAGCAGCGAGTGGTGGCTCCAGCCGTCCAGGACGGCGTGGCACTCGACGAACGCCAGCGTCCAGCGGCGCTCGGCGGTCTGGTGGGCGTGGAAGCGCACCATGGGCGCCTCGGTCACGTCCAGCGGGTGGCGGCGGGCCTCGGCGACGAACTCGGCCAGGGCGGCGTCGGCCCGGTCCTCGGCGAGGCCGCGCAGGTCGTCGTACCCGACGTGCATGGGGGCGTCGCGGTGCACGAGCTGCATGGGCTCGCGGAAGGTGGTCAGGTCGAAGCTGGTGCGCAGGATCTCGTGCCGCCGCACCAGCAGCGCCGCCGCCTCGCGCAGCGCGGGCAGCGCGAACGGGGCGTCGTCGACGACCGGGAACAGCGTGACGTTGTGGTAGAGCCCGACGTCCTTGTCCGCGACCATCTCGTAGACCATCGCGGTCTGGCCCATGGACATCGGGTAGGCGTCGGCCAGGCCCTCCGGCAGCGCAGCCCGGTCGGCCTCGCCGACCAGTTCGAAGGGGGCGACCCGGTGGTCGTCGACCGGGCCGACTGCCGCTCCGGCGACCCGGGTGAGACCTTCGACGGTCTGGTGCAGCATCAGGTCCTGCACCGTGACCGGCAGGCCGCGTTCGCGCAGCGCGCCCACCACCTGGATGGCCCGGATGGAGTCGCCGCCGAGGGCGAAGAAGTTGTCGTCCACGCCGACCGGCCCGACGCCGAGCGCGGTGCCCCACAGTTCGGCCATGGCCTGCTCGGCCGGGTCGCGGGGGGCGACCCGCTCCGCGCGCGGGGCCCGGCCCGTCGCGGGGTCGGGCAGCGCCGCCCGGTCGACCTTCCCGTTGGCGGTCACGGGGAACCGTTCCAGCAGCACGAAGGCCGCCGGGACCATGTAGGCGGGCAGGACCGCGCCGAGGTGGTCGCGCAGGTCCGCGGCGTCGACCCGCCGATCGGCGACCGGCACGGCGTAGGCGACGAGCTGCTGCTCCCCCGAGCCGGGCGCGCGGCGTGCGAGCACCACGGCGCGGGCGACCGCGGGGTGGCCGGTGAGCGCGGCCTCGACCTCGCCGGGCTCGATGCGGTGGCCCCGGATCTTGACCTGCTCGTCGGCGCGGCCGACGAACTCCAGGTCGCCGTCGGGGGTGCGGCGGGCCAGGTCGCCGGTGCGGTACATCCGGGCACCGGGGCGCGGGGCGTACGGGTCGGGCCCGAACCGGTCGGCGGTGAACACGGTGCGGCCGAGGTAGCCGAGGGCCAGGCCCGGCCCGGACACGTACAGCTGGCCGACCACGCCGACCGGCACCGGGTCGAGGTCGCGGTCGAGCAGGTAGAGGCGCAGGTCGGGCAGAGGCACGCCGATGGGGCTGCGCGCCCCGGCGGCGACGTCGGCCGCCCGCAGCCTGCGGCGGGTCACGTGCACGGTCGTCTCGGTGATCCCGTACATGTTGACCACGGCGGGTCGTTCGTCGCCGAAGTGGTCGAACCACGGCGCCACCTCGGTGGTGTCGACGGCCTCGGCGCCGAGCACGACGGTCCGCAGCGCCAGCGAACTCGGCGGTGTGCGCGCCTCGACGACCGCGTCGACCAGCCCGCGGAACGCCGACGGGGTCTGGTTGAGCACGGTGACGCCCTCGGTGACGAGCAGGTTGAGGAAGTCCCACGGCGAACGGGACACCGCGAACGGCACGACGACGACGCGCCCGCCGTGCAGCAGCGCGCCCCACAGCTCCCAGACGGAGAAGTCGAAGGCGTAGGAGTGGAACAGGGTCCACACGTCGTCCGGGCCGAAGCCGAAGTCGGCGGCGCTGGACCGCAGCAGCCGCAGCACGTTCGCGTGCGTGACCGGGACGCCCTTCGGCCTGCCGGTCGACCCGGAGGTGTAGATCACGTACGCGACGTCGCCCGGCCCGGCCAGGGGCTCGGGGGCGGTGTCGGGCCAGTCGGTGTCCACCTGGTCGAGCAGCACGGCGGTGACCCGCTCGCCCGCCGGCCACTCGACGAGCCCGCCGCGGCTGATCACCACGTCCACCCGGGCGTCGGCGCGCATCACGGCCAGTCGGTCGACGGGCTGCTCGGGGTCCAGCGGCACGTAGCCCGCCCCGGACTTGAGCACCCCGAGCAGCGCCACGACGAGGTCCGCGCCCCGGTCGAGGCTGACGCCGACCAGCCGCCCGGGGCGGGCGCCGAGGGAGCGCAGCCGGTGGGCCAGCCGGTTGGCGCGGGCGTCGAGCTGGGCGTAGGTGAGGTGCTCGCCCGCGGCGGTCACCGCGACGGCGTGCGGGGCGCGGGCGACCTGCGCGGCGAACACCTCGCCCAAGCCCTCCTCGACGGGGAGGACCAGCTCGGGACCGTTGCCCGCGGCCAGCAGCCGGGCGCGCTCGGCGTCGGGGAGCATGGTCAGCCCGGTGGCGCGGCCGTGCGGGTCGGCGACGATGCTCTCCAGCAGCCGGACGAAGTGGTCGGCCACCCGGCGGGCGGTCGCGGCGTCGAAGAGGGCCGTCGCGTACCCGAGCAGGCCGGTGATCGAGCCGTCCGCGCGGGTGGCCAGGGTGAGGTCGAGGTCGAACTTGGCCACCTCCCACCCCACGGGCTCGGGCTCGGCGCCGAGGCCGGGGAGCGACCGCGGCCCGCTGTCGTCGACGAGCTGGAACACCACCTGGAACAGCGGCGTGCTGGACGGGTCGCGTACCCCGGCCAGCTCGTCGACCACCAGGTCGAAGGGCACGTCCTGGTGGGTGTAGGCATCCAGGGCGGTGTCGCGCACCCGGGCGAGGAAGTCGGTGAAGGACAGGCGGTCCGACAACCGGGCGCGCTGCGCGATCATGTTGACGAACATGCCGACCAGGCCCTCGGTGGCGGCCTCGCCACGCCCGGCGACCGGGCTGCCCACGACCACGTCGTCCTGCCCGCAGTAGCGGGCGAGCAGGAGCTGGAACGCGGCGAGCAGAACCATGTGGGGCGTGGCGCCCTGCGCCCGGCCCAGCCGGGTGAGCGCGTCGGCCAGCGGGGCGGGCACGGTGACCGGCTCGGCGGCACCCGCGCTGTCCCGGACGGGCCCGCGGGGCCGGTCGGTCGGCAGTTCCAGCGGGGTGGTCGAGGCGAGCTGCTCGCGCCAGTGGTCGAGCTTCCCGGCGAGTTGCCCGGCCGCCAGGAGGTCGCGTTGCCAGGCGGCGAAGTCCGCGTACTGGACCGGCATCGGTGGCAGCGTGGACGGTGAACCCGTGACGAGCGCCGAGTACAGGCTGTCCAGTTCGGACAGGAGGATGGTCTCGGAGGCTCCGTCGGAGGCGATGTGGTGCACGGACAGGAGGAGCACGTGGTCGTCGTCGGAGAGCCGGACCAGCAGCGCCCGCAGCGGCCAGTCGGCGGCCAGGTCGAGCGGCCGGGTGCCCGCCTCGACGAGGACGCCGGTGAGCGAGTCCGGCTGGGCGGCGATGTCGACCAGCTCGAAGGGCACCGGTCCGGGCGGGTCGATCACCTGTGCCGGCTCGCCACCGGTATCGCCGACGGTGTAGCGGGTGCGCAGCACCTCGTGCCGGGCGACCAGCGCGTCCAGGGCACCGCGCAGCGCGGGCACGTCCACCGCGCCGAGGCGCAGCCGCACCGGGATCAGGTAGTCGGCGCCGCCCGGCCGCATCTGCTCCAGCAGCCACAGCCCGCGCTGCGCGCACGACAGCGGCAGCGGCCGGTCGCGGGGTGCGGGGGTGATCCCGCTCGCCGCCGCGGACCCGAGACCTCGCAGCCGTCGCCGCAGCAGCTCGTCACGGGGATCGCGCCGGGTGTCCGATCGGGTGTCCATTGGTCCGCCCTTTCCTGTCCGGCCACCGAAGACCCGGAGCCAGGGGTGATCAGGGCGAGGATGTCGCGCCGCCGCGGTCGCGCGGCAGGGTGAGGGCGGTGCGCGTACGCGCACCCGGCGCGACGCAGGTGTGCCGATCCTTCTCTGGGCACGGGCGCGCGTGCCCGCGAGCATCTGGCCCATGGGCAACCAGGCGCCGCCGCTGCACCGCAACCGCGACTTCGTCCTGCTCTGGACCGGGTCGGCGGTGTCGATCCTGGGTTCCAGCGTGTCGAGCATGGCCTACCCGCTGCTGGTGCTCGCGCTGACCGGGTCGGCCGCCGACGCCGGTCTCGCCGGGTTCGTGGCACTGCTGCCGCAGCTGCTGTTCCAGGTGCCCGCGGGCGCGGTGGTCGACCGGTACGACCGCAGGCGCATGATGATCTGGTGCGACGTGGTGTGCGCGGTGGTGCTGGGCACGCTGGTGGTGGCCCTGCTGCTCGACCGGCTGACCATGCCGCACATCCTCGTCGTCGGCTTCCTCGAAGGCACGTTCGCGGTGTGCCACCGGCTGGCCGCAGCGGCCGGCGTGCCCGCGATCGTGCACCCGTCCCAGCTGGCGCGGGCGCTGGCGCACAACGAGGCGCGCCGCCGGGGTGCGGCGATGCTGGGCAGGCCGTTGGGCGGGGTGCTGTTCGGCTTCGGGCGCGCGGCGCCGTTCGTGTTCGACATCGCCAGCTACGCCGTCTCGGTGGTGACCCTCGGGCTGATCCGCAGGGACCTGCAGGCTGAGCGGGGCGCCGTCGCCCGCCGCCCGCGGCTCGCGGAGTTCACCGAGGGCGCGGTGTGGTTGTGGCGGCACCCGTTCCTGCGGACCACCACGCTGCTGATCGCGGGCAGCAACCTGCTGTTCCAGGCCCTCTTCCTGGTGGTGATCGTGATCGCCACCGAGGGCGGCGCACCGCCGTCGGCCGTCGGGGTGATGCTGGGCGTCCTCGCCGTCGGCGGGGTGCTGGGCTCGCTGGCCGCACCCGCGGTGTCCCGCCGGCTGTCGCTGCGCGCTGTGGTGGTCGGGGCGAACGCGGCGTGGCTGCTGCTGCTGCCGGTGCTGGCGCTGGTGCGGGACCCGCTCGCGCTGGGCGCGGTGTTCGCGGCGATGGCGTTCGTGGGGCCGCTGTGGAACGTGTCGGTCTCGGCCTACCAGCTCTCCGTCACCCCGGACCGCATCCGGGGCCGGGTGCTCGGCGCCGCGGGCATGATCTCCTTCGGGACCGTCCCGCTCGGCTCGCTGGCGGGCGGGCTCCTGATGGGCTGGGTGGGGGCCGCGGCGACGGTGTGGGTGCTCACGGGGTGGATGGCGGTGCTGGTGCTGACCGCGGTGCTCAGCCCGGCTGTGCGCACGGCCCCGGCCCCGGCCGACGCGGGGTCGCCCGCTCCGGCGGTGCCGTAGCGGGCGACCCGGTCGTGCGCGGCGGGACGCGGGAGGGTCAGGTCCGGGCGAGCTCGTCCAGCGGGACCTCGCCGAAGTGCTCGGCGACCCAGGCGTCGTTGTAGATGGTGTCCAGGTACCGCTCGCCGCGGTCGGGGAGGACCAGGACGCAGTTGGCCCCCGGCGGCACGTGGTCGCGCACGCGGTCGACGGCGGCGACCACGGCTCCGGAGGAGCCGCCCGCGAGCAGCGCCTCCCGGGCGGCGAGCCTGCGGCAGCCCCGCACGCTGTCCACGTCCGGGACGTGCACGACGAGGTCGGCCAGGTCGTCGCCGTGGTGGTGCGGGCGGACCGCGGCGCCGTGGCCGGGGATCAGCCGCGGACCGGGGGCGTCACCGAAGATCGCGCTGCCCGCGGCGTCCACCGCCACGATCGTCACCGACAGCTCGTTGGCCCGCGCGTACTCGGCGCAGCAGCGCAGCGTGCCGCAGGAGCTGGTGGCGCAGAACAGGAAGTCCAGCCGGCCGGGGACCTGCTCGACGATCTCGCGCATCGTGGTGCGGTGGGCCGCCGGGTTGGCCGGGTTGGAGTACTGGTCCGGCCAGTAGGCGTGCTCCAGGCTCGCGACCAGCTCGCGGATGCGGCGGATGCGAACCGGCAGGTAGTCGCCGGTGACCGGGTCGACGTGCTCGACCACTTCCACCTCGGCGCCCGGGGCGCGCATCACCGCGGGGTTCTGCCCGTTGACGCGGGGGTCGACCACGCAGACATCGACAGCGCGGCGCGGTCCTTGCTGCTACCGCCGGGGTTGTGGCCTTCGAGCTTGGCGAAGAGCCGGAACCCCGCCGACGGGTGGAGCTTGGTCAGCTCGACCAGCGGTGTCGCGCCGACGGCGCCGAGCACCCCCGCCGGCGCGGGCCCTGCCAGGTCCGCGGTTCCCGCCGGGTTCACGGGGCGGTCGCGTCCAGCTGCCTGCGCAGGCTCAGCGGCCGCATGTCGGTCCACACCTCGCCGATGTGGGCGAGGCACTCCTCGCGGTCGCCGCGCGTGCCCTCCGCTCGCCAGCCTGCGGGCAGGTCCCGGTCGGCGAGCCAGACCGAGTACTGCTCCTCGTCGTTGACCACGACCAGGTACGTGCGCTGGTCGGTCCGCTCCTCGGGCATGTCATTCTCCTGGAAGTCACCGACGCGCCCGGGTGTCGGGCCGCCGCGGGCCGATCCTGCCCGCGGCGGCGAACGCGGTTGCAGAGAAGAACGCGCAGAACGGCGGGCACGCCCGGTGCGCGCCGTGCTACCCGTCATTCTCTTCTGGGCGCACCGGGCGGGCGGACACGATGGCGGACATGTCTGCACCGTCCGCATCCGCGGCACACCAGCCCACCGGGCCGGAGAGGCCCCTGCCCTTCGTGATCACCCCGGCCGCGGGCGAGGTGGGCGATGCGGCCGCCGTCGCGGCCCTGCGGCCCGCCGTCCGGGAGCGACTGCTCGAACACGGCGCCGTGCTGCTGCGCGGGTTCTCCGTCGACGACGTGGACGGGTTCGACGCCACCGTCCGCGCGCTGGCCGGCCCACCGCTGACCTACCACGAGCGGTCCTCGCCCCGCAGCACGATCAAGGGGCAGGTGTACACCTCGACCGACTACCCGGAGGCCGAGGAGATCTTCCTGCACAACGAGAACTCCTACCAGGCCGCCTGGCCGATGAACCTGTTCTTCTACTGCGTGCGGCCGCCGACGACGCTCGGCGCCACCCCGCTGGCCGACACCCGGCGTGTCCTCGCCTCGATCGACCCCGCGGTGCGCGAGGAGTTCGCGGCGCGCGGCTGGACCGTGGTGCGCAACTACACCAACGCGTTCGGCCTGCCGTGGGACCAGGTCTTCAACACCGACGACCGCGCCGAGGTCACCGCCTACTGCGCCCGCAACGGCGTGGAGGCGGAGTGGCTCGACGGAGGCGGCCTGCGCACCACCGCCCGGCGCCGGGCCGTGCACCACCACCCGACCACCGGCGAGGCGGTGTGGTTCAACCACCTCACGTTCTTCCACGTGACCACGCTGGCCGAGGACGTCTGCGCGGGGCTGCGGGCGATGCTCGCCGACGAGGACCTGCCGACGAACACCTACTACGGCGACGGCGGCACCATCCCCGACGACGTGGTCGCCCACCTGCGCGAGTGCTACCGCGCCGCGACGCGGCGCTTCGACTGGGAGCGCGGCGACGTGCTGATGGTCGACAACATGCTCTCCTCGCACGGCCGCGAGCCGTTCACCGGGCCCCGGAAGATCGCCGTGGCGATGGCCGGGCCGGTGACCGGCGAGAACGCTTGAGCGTCCCGACCACGAAAGGCAGGACCAGGTGGGAAGCGGTGAGGTGCACCCGCTGTCGTCGGCGCAGGAGCAGCTGTGGTTCATCGAGCAGTTGCGCTCCGGCGCGACTGTCGAGTACCTGCTGCCCGCGGCGCTGCGCCTGCGCGGCCCGCTCGACGTCGAGGCGCTGGCCGCCGCGCTGACGCGGATCGCCACGCGGCACGCGGTCCTGCGTTCCCGGTTCGACGTGGTGGACGGCGTAGCGGTGCAGGTCGTCACCGACCCCGCACCGGTCGAGCTGTCCGAGGTGGACCTCCGGGCCCGGCCGGCCGCCGAGCGGGAGGGGCTGCTGCGGGAGGTCCGGCTGCGGGACCTGCGCACCGGGATGGACCTGCGCGCGCGGCCCCCGTGGCGGACCACCCTGGTCCGCATGGACGACGACGACGCCGCCCTGCTCGTCACCGTGCACCACATCGCCTTCGACGGCGTGTCGTGGAGCGTGCTGGCCCGGGAGCTGCACGCCTTCTACGGCGCACCGGAGGACCCCGCGCCGCTGCCGCCCCTGCCGTTCCAGCATCACGACGCCATGCGCCGCCGGGACGCGGGGGTCGACGTGGACGGGCTCGCCCACTGGACCGAGCGGCTGGCCGGGCTCCGTCCGCTGGAGCTGCCCACCGACCACGCCCGGCCCGCGCACTGGGTGGCCGACGGCGACGCGGTCACCTTCACCGTGCCCGCCGACCTCGCCGACCGGCTGCGCTCGCTGGGCCGCGCGCACCGCGCCACGCCGTTCATGGTGCACCTGGCCGCCTTCCAGTTGCTGCTCGCCCGCTACGCACGCCAGGACGACGTCGCGGTCGGGGTCTCGGTCTCCACCCGGCGCCCGGACGAGCTGCCGCTGATCGGCATGTTCCTCAACACGCTGGTGATGCGCGGCGACCTGTCCGGCGACCCCTCGTTCGCCGAGCTCGTCGAGCGGGCCAGGGCGACGGCGCTGGCCGCCTACGCCCACCAGGACGTGCCGTTCGACCAGGTCATCGCCCGCTTGGCACCGACGAGGGACCCGGCGCGCAACCCGCTGTTCCAGGCGGGCATCGCCTGGTACGACACGCGCCGCCGGCCGTACGCGCTGTCCGGCCTCGACGTCGAGCTGTGCCCGCCGCTGTGGGCGGGCTCGGCCTTCGACCTGTCGCTGCACCTCGCCCGGTTCGCCGACGGCTCCGTGCAGGGCCAGCTGATCTACCCCAGGGCCCTGTTCGACCGCGCCCGCGTCGAGCGGATGGCCGCCAACCACCTCCGGCTGCTGAGCGAGGTCGCCGACGCGCCGCAGGCACCGGTGCACGCGCTCGACCTGCTCGCCGACGGCGAACGGGATCGGCTGCGGTCCGCCGGGACGGGCGCCGTCGCCACCGACCGGCGCTCCCTGCCGGAGCTGTTCTTCGCCCGAGCGGCGCAGACCCCCGAGGCCGTCGCCGTCGTGTCCGACGCGGACGAGCTCGGCTACGGCGAACTCGCGGCCCGCGTCGACGCCCTCGCCCGCCACCTGCGCGCGCTCGGGGTCACCCGCGAGACGCCGGTCGGCGTGGCGATGGAGCGCGGCACGGACCTGGCCGTCGCGCTCCTGGCGATCCTCACCGCGGGCGGCACCTACGTCCCGCTGCCGCCGGAGCACCCCGCCGAGCGGCTCCGCCACGTCGTCGTCGACACCGGCATCGCCCTGGTGCTGTCGAACACCGCGGTCGACACCGGGCTCCCGGAGTCCCTCACCCGCCTGGACCTCGACGAGCACCGCGACACCGGCGACCTCGCGGGCGCACCGGGCGACCACCCGGTGATCCACGGCGCGCAGACCGCCTACGTCGTGCACACCTCCGGGTCCACGGGCACGCCCAAGGGCGTCGCGGTCACCCACGACGGCATCCGCAACCGCGTCCTGTGGTCGGTGCGCACGCAGCTCACCGCGGCCGACCGCGTCCTGCACAAGACCACGACCGGGTTCGACGCCTCGGTGTGGGAGCTGCTGGCACCGCTGGTCGCGGGCGCCACCGTGGTCATGGCCCCACCGCAGGCGCACCGCGACCCCGCCGCCATGGCCGCGTCGATCACCCGTCACGGCGCCACGGTCCTGCAGCTGGTCCCCTCGGTGCTGCGCCTGCTGCTCGACGAGCCCACCTTCGGCGGGTGCGCGTCGCTGCGACTGGTCTGCTCGGCGGGCGAGGCCCTCCCGGTGTCGCTGTGCGAGCGCCTGACCGCGCTGCTGGACGTCGAGGTCGACAACACCTACGGCCCCACTGAGTGCTCCATCGACGCGACCGCCTGGCGCTACCGGCCCGGCGGCACGGGCACGGTGCCCATCGGCACGCCGCTGAGCAACACGCGGGTGTTCGTCGTCGACGACGCGGACCGGCTCGTGCCGATCGGGGTGCCAGGTGAGCTGTGCGTCAGCGGCGACGGCCTGGCCCGCGGCTACCTCGGCAAGCCCGGCCAGACCGCCCGCCAGTTCACCCCGCACCCGTACCCGCTGGTCCCGGGCGAGCGCTGGTATCGCACCGGCGACCTGGCCCGCTGGCTGGACGACGGCACGGCGCTGGAGTTCCTGGGGCGCGTCGACCACCAGGTCAAGATCAACGGCGTGCGGATCGAACCCGCCGAGGTCGAGGCCGCGCTGTGCGCACACCCGGACGTCACCGCCGCGGCCGTGGTCCCCCGGCGCACACCGGCCGGCGACACCACCCTCGTCGCCTACGCGGTGCCGACCGGCGGCGCCACCCCGGCCGCCCTGCTCGACCACCTGGCCGGGCGGCTGCCCGCACCGATGCTCCCGTCGGCCGTCGTCGTCATCGACGCGCTCCCGCTCGGCCCGACCGGCAAGCTCGACCGCGCCGCGCTGCCCGCGCCGAACGCCGCGGCCGAGCCGGCCCCGCACGACCGGACCGCACCGACCACACCGGCGGAGCAGGCCGTCGCCCGCGCGTTCGAGGAAGTGCTCGGTGTCGAGCACGTCGGCGCCCGGGACGACTTCTTCGCCCTCGGCGGGCACTCGCTGATGGCCATCCGGCTCATCCTGCGGCTGCGGCGCGAGTTCGGCGGCGAGCTGACCATCGGCGAGCTGTTCGACGACCGCACCATCGAGCGCATCGCCGCCCGGCTCGACGCGGCCCCCGCCCCTGGCGCGGCCACCCAGCCGATCCAGCCGGTCCCCCGCGACGGCGACCTGCCGCTGTCGTTCGCCCAGCGGCGGATCTGGTTCCTCGACCAGCTCGACCCGGGCAGCGTCGAGTACCTCGTCCCGCTGGCGCTGCGCCTGTCCGGCCCCCTGTCGATCGAGGGGTTCCAACGCGCGCTGGACCGGGTCGCCACCCGGCACGAGGTCCTGCGCACCCGCTACGTCGACCAGGGCGGCGAGCCCACCCAGGTCGTCGACCCGCCCGGACCGGTGGCGGTACGCGTGCTCGACCTCACCGGCAGGCCGGACGAAGCGCTCGAAGCGCTCCGGCACGCCTCCGGGCTGCCGTTCCGGCTCGACCGCGAGCACCCGCTGCGGGCCACGGTGATCCGCGTCGCCGACGACGAGCACCTGGTCGCCCTGACCATGCACCACATCGCCGTGGACGCGTGGTCGACGGCCGTGCTGTTCCGCGACCTCGACGACGAGCACGGCGCGCCGCTGCCCCTCCAGTACGCGGACTTCGCCGCCTGGCAGCGCCGCACCCAGGACCGGAGCCGCCAGCTGGCGTACTGGACGGACCGGCTGGCGGGTCTCACGCCGGTGGAGCTGACCACCGACCGGCCGCGTCCGGCGCAGCGCGACCCGCGCGGCGACGTGGTGTCGGTGACGGTCCCGGCGGGGGTGGCCGCAGCCGTGACCGACCTGGCCGCCCGCCGCGGCGCCACACCGTTCATGACCCTGCTCGCGGCGTTCCAGGCGCTGCTCGGCCGCCACACCGGCCGCACCGACGTCTCGGTCGGCACCCCGGTCGCGGGCCGCACCCGCCAGGAGACCGAAAACCTCGTGGGGCTCTTCACCAACACCCTGGTCCTGCGGACCGACCTGGCGGGCGCACCGACGTTCACCGCGCTGCTCGACCGGGTGCGCCGCGACTGCACCGACGCGTTCGCCAACCAGGACGTGCCGTTCGAGCACCTGGTCGACGCGCTGCAGCCCGACCGCGACCTCTCCCGCAACCCGCTGTTCCAGATCATGTTCGAGCTGGAGGACCTGGAGCGCCGTCCGGGCACGCTGCACGGCACCGCCGTCGAGCGGGTCCAGGCGGGCGCCTCGGTGGCCAAGTTCGACCTCACCGTGTCCGTGCAGCAGCGCGACGGCGGCGAGCTGCGGTGCGTGTTCGAGTACGCGACCAGCCTGTTCGACCGGGTGACCGTCGAGCGGATGGCGGGGCACTACCTGCGGCTGCTCGCCGCCGCCACCGCCGCCCCGGACCGGGAGCTGGCCGGGATCGACGTGCTCGGCGACGACGAGCGGCGGCTGCTGCTGCACGAGTGGCCCGACCCGGACGCCGACCGGCTGGCCGAGCTGGACCCCGCCGGGGAGCACGACTCGTGCGTGCCCGAGCTGGTCGGGCGGCAGGCGCGGCTGCGCCCCGACGCGGTGGCCGCGGTGTGCGGCGACCGCGAACTCACCTACGCCGAGCTGGACGCGCGGGCCACCCGCCTCGCCCGGCTGCTGCGCGAGCGCGGGATCGGCCCGGAGACCGTCGTCGGGGTCTGCCTCGAGCGGTCGCTGGACGCCGTGGTGGTGTGGCTGGCCGTGCTCAGGTCCGGCGGCGCGTACGCCCCGTTCGACCCCCGGCACCCCGCCGAGCGACTGGGCTTCGTGCTCGCCGACGCGGGCGCCCGGCTCGTGGTCACCACCCGCGAGTTCGCCGACCGGTTCGCCGGCTACGAGGTCGTGGTGGTCGACGGCGACCTGGCGGACCCCTCCGACGCGGACGAGCCGCTGCCCGCGCCCCACCCGCGCGGCCTGGCCTACGTCATCTACACCTCCGGCTCGACCGGGCGCCCCAAGGGCGTGATGACCGAGCACCGGTCCTACGCCCACCACTGCCGCGTGATCGCCGACGCCTACACCATCGGCCCGGACGACCGGGTGGTCCTGCTCTCCGCGCTCACCTTCGACGTGTCCATGGACCAGATGGGCGCGACCATGCTCGCGGGCGCGACGATCGTGGTGGGCGACCCGGTGCTCTGGTCGCCGGCGGAGCTGCCCGCCCGCCTGGCCGAGCACGAGGTGACGATCATCGACACCACGCCCGCGTACTACCGCGAGGCGATGCGCTACGACCCGCACCTGCTGGCGGGCCTGCGCCTGATGAACGTCGGCGCCGACGTGGTGACGGTCGACGACGCGCGGCGGTGGGCGGCGACCGGGCTGCCCGGGCGGTTCCTGTGCAGCTACGGACCCACCGAGGCGACCATCTGCTCCCTGCTGCACCCGGTGGCGGACGACCTGGCCGGGCAGCCCGCGGGGGCGGCCATGCCGCTGGGCCGCGCAGTGGCGGGCACCCGCGCCCACGTCGTGGACGCCGACCTGCGGCTGGTGCCGATCGGGGTGCCCGGCGAGCTGTGCCTCGGCGGGGTCCGGCTGGCCCGCGGGTACCACGACCGCCCCTCCCTCACCGCGGAGCGGTTCGTCCCCGACCCGTTCGGCCCGCCCGGGACCCGGCTGTACCGCACCGGTGACCTGGTCCGCCACCGCCCGGACGGCACGATCGAGTTCCTGGGGCGGATCGACCAGCAGGTGAAGGTGCGCGGGCTGCGCATCGAGCCGGGAGAGGTCGAAGCCGCCCTGCTGCGGCACGACGAGGTGGAGGCGGTCGCGGTGGTCACGGCGACCGGACCGTCCGGCGACCCGCTGCTGGCCGCCTACGTCGTCGGCGGGCCGGGACCGGACGCCCTGCGGGAGCACCTGCGCGCGCTGGTGCCGGAGTACATGGTCCCGACCCGGTGGGCGCGGCTCGACGCCCTGCCGATGACGGCGAGCGCGAAGGTGGACCGCAAGGCCCTGCCCGCCACCGCGCTGTCCGCACCCGACGTCGGGGGGCACGAGGAGCCGCGCAACCCGACCGAGCGGATCATCGCCGACATCTGGTGCCGGGTCCTCGACGTGGACCGGGTCGGGGTCACCGACGACTTCTTCGCGCTGGGCGGGCACTCGCTGCTGGCCACCCGGGTGCTCGCCCAGGTGCGCCAGGCGTTCGCCGTGGACCTGCCGCTGCGCCGGGTGTTCGAGTCCGCCACGGTCGCCGGTCTGGCGGAGTCGGTGGCGCGGGCGATCGAGGACGAGATCGCGGGCCTGTCCGACGCCGAGGTGGCGCGGCTGCTGCCGAGCGAGGCGCCGTGACCTTCGTCGACGACGTCCTCGCCCAGGCCGGGCGCGCTCCGGCGGCGGTCGCGGTCCGCACACCCGACGGCGACCTGACCTACGCCGAGCTGGCGGGCGGGATCGAGCGGCTGGCGCAGGTCCTCGCCGGTGACGGGCTGGCGCCCGAGCAGGTCTGCGCCATCGCCGTCGAGCGCACCGTCGACGCCGTCGTCGCCATGGCGGCGGTCGCGCGGGCCGGCGGCGCGTTCCTCGCCCTGGACGCCGACCTGCCGCCCGCCCGGCTCGACGCCATGTGCCGCTCCGCGGGTGCGCGGCACCTGGTGACGACGGCGGCGCTCGCCGGGCGGCTGGCGCTGCCGGTCCCCGGACCGGCCGTCCTGATCGACCGCCGCACGCCGCCCGTGCCCGCGGTGCGGTTGCCGCCGGTGGGGCCGGGCGGGCTCGCGTACGTCAGCCACACCTCCGGGTCGACCGGCATCCCGAACGCGGTGCTGGTCGAGCACCGCGGGCTGCGGTCCTACCTGCGCGCGTTCGCCGCCGACAACGGGTTGGGCCCGGCGACGACCGCGCTGCAGGTCGCCCCGATCGGCTACGACGCGTCGATCCGCGACGTGTTCGCCCCGCTCGTCGCCGGCGGCACCGTGGTACTCGTGCCGCGCTCCCGGCTGCTGCGGCCGGAGGAGTTCGCGGAGGTGGTGCTCGGTTTCGGCGTCACCGCCCTGCTGAGCGTGACCCCCTCGTTCCTCACCCACCTGATCGGCAGCGCGACCGCTGCGGACGCGCTGCGCGGGGTCGAGCTGGTCGTCTCCAGCGGGGAGTCGCTGCTGCCGTTCCTGGCATCCGGGGGCCGGGCCGCGCTGCCGGGCAGGCTGGTGAACCAGTACGGCCCGACCGAGTGCACCATGACCTCGACCCGCCACCCGGTACCCGCCGAACCGCCGTCCGACGTGGACGCCATCGGAGTGGCCATCGACGGGGTGTCGGTCCGGCTGCTCGACGCGGACCTGCGGCCGGTGGGCGACGGCGCGGTCGGCGAGGTCCACATCGGCGGCGTCGGGGTCGCCCGCGGCTACGGCGGTCGACCGGACCTGACCGCGGACCGGTTCGTCCCGGACCCGTTCGGCCCGCCGGGCGCGCGGATGTACCGCACGGGGGACCTGGCCCGCTGCGCCGAGGGCGCTCTGGTGTACCTCGGCCGCATCGACCGCCAGCTCAAGATCCGCGGTCACCGGGTGGACCCCGCCGAGATCGAGGGCGCGCTGCTGGCCCACCCGGCGGTCACCGGCGCCGCCCTCACCGCCGCGGGCGACGACCGCGGGCGCACCGCCCTCACCGCCCACGTCGTGGGCGACCTGGCCGAGGTGACCGACGCCGCGCTGCGCGCCCACCTGGCCGCGTCGCTCCCGCCGCACATGATGCCGCGCCGCTTCGTCCGCATGGACCGCCTGCCCACCACGCACAGCGGCAAGATCGACCGGAAAAAACTGGCCCGAGGCAACGAGAACGGAACACGATGATCTCGACCCACGATGTCCCCGACCTGATCGCCGACCTCTACCGGAACGCCCTCGGCGATGCCGCGCTGGACGCCGACAGCGACTTCTTCGAAGCGGGCGGCGACTCCCTGGCCGCCTTCCAGATCACCGCCGGGCTGCAGACCGCCCTCGGTGTCGAGGTCCCGGTGGCCCTCGTCTTCGCCTACCCCTCCCCCAGGGACCTCGCCTCCGTCCTCGCCGCGGACGACCAGTCCCCCGCGCCCGGGGTTCGTTGACGGACCGGGCCGCACTCCGCCCCGGCACGACCCCGCACAGATCCCGGAGCCCGGGTCGTCTTCCGAGAACCGGCCACCGGGTTCCGTGCCGCGGTGGTGGGGGCTTGATCGGGTCGAGCGGCTGATGAGCCAGGCCGGTGCCCGATCGGGTGGAACGGAGGATCTCGCTCAGGACAACGGGCCGAGCAAGGCCAGGTCCGGTGGTACGAGGCTGGTGGACAGCACCAGTTCGCGCAGCAGGTCGTCGTTGAGCGTGTTGCCGACGGGTTCCCCGACCTCCTCGCGGAGCAGGCCGTGGACACCACCGGCCGACAACCGCGCGCGGACGTCGGCGATCATGTGCTCGACGCGCTTGGCGCTCCAGCCGGCGTCCGGCTGGGGGACTGTAAAACGAGTGGCTCTGACCCGTAGTCGGTGGTGACGCTGTGTATCTGTCAGGGTAGGAGGATGCGGTGGCGGAGGAGGTCGAATCCGGCGCGTCCGTGCATCTGTCTCATGATCCTTTTGGTGCGGGTGTTGACGCCTTCGGTGCGGCCGTTGTGGTAGGGCAGGGTAAGGGCAGCGTCCACGGCGGACCGGTCGATCTCCAGACCGTTGGTGAGACTGCGCAAGTACGGTAAGTCGACGGCGCGGGCCGCTGTGATCCACTCGGTGAGTTTCGCGTCGTTGCCCGCGGCCGGTGTCAGCAGGGCGGCGAAGCCACGTACCAGGCCGGCGAGCGCGGTCATCTCCGGGCAGGCCGCGGTGATCTTTTCCAATAACTCCGTGTCCTTCGGACGCAGGTTGTCGGATTTGGTAAGCAGGAGGCTGCTTGCATGGCGGGAGGTGGTGACGGGGCGCTCGCCTTCGGCGCGGCCCTGGTTGAGGTAGCGGACCAGCAGGTTGGCGCTGCCGGTATAACCCAGCTTCCGGATCTTGGCGAGCAGGCCGGTGACCGGGACCGCGGGATCGGCCGCGCGGCGGGCGCGCAGATGCTCGCGGTAGGGGTCGACCAGCGTCGGACGGTAGGTCGGGGCGATACGCAGAGTGTGGGGTTCGGGCATGCGGACGTAGCGTTTGACGGTGTTCAGGCCCACGCCCAGGCGCCGCGAGCAGTCGAGCAGACCGACACCTTGATCGAGCAGCTCGTGGACCTTGTTCCAGCGCTCGCGGACGGTCTGCTCGTGAACCCCGCCCGGGCGTGGCGGGTTGAGGGTGGCCCAACATCCGGCGTGCGCACGGACCTCGACCAGGACCTTGTCGCAGAGATTGCGCCACAAATGCCATCGGTCGCTGACCTGCACCGCGTTGGGCAGGGCACGTCGGACGGCCTCGGCGTAGGTGGCCGAGCCGTCCCTGCACACGACCTCGACACCGGGATGCCCGCGCAGCCAGGACTCCAGGGTGGTGGCGTCGCGGCCGGGCAGGACCGCGACACGGCGACCGGTCTCGGCGTCGATGACGATCGTGGCGTAGCGGTGCCGGCGGCGCAGGGCGAAGTCGTCCACGCCGATCACCCGCGGAACCACCAGTTCTGGCAGCGGCAGGCGCCACAGGTGGCGCAACGCCGTGCTGCGGGACACCGGCACGGCCAACAGGCCGGTCAAGCGCGCGGCCGCCCTACCGCACAACTCCCGCGCCACCTGGGATGTCTGCCGGACAAGCCGCACCGTGCGGCGTTGGTGGCGCTCCACCAGGCCGGGAACCTGTTCCCGGAAGGTCTGCCGCGGGCAACCCCGAGCCGCGCAGACCAGCCGCCGGACCCGCAGGTGCACGACCACCTGACGGCTGTCGACCGGCACGTCCTTGAGCGTCCGATGGTGGTAGCCGTGCACCTTCGCCGTCGCGGTCCCGCACCCGGGACACGGCACGGCCGCATCCTGGGTACGGGCCGTGACCACCACCATTCCGCCACCGTCCGCCACGTCCTGGACGATCAGCGCCGACAGCCCGGAAAACACCGTCCCCACAAGGGAACCGACATCCATCACAAGATCATGATTGCGGATGGTTACTCCACGTCACCACCGACTACGGGTCAGAGCCGCTCGTTTGACAGACCCCCGGAGTTCGTCGATCGAGCAAGCGCCTCTTGTTCGATCGCCTCTCTTGCGACGGAGAAGGGTCGCCCAGAGGCCGTACGGGGGTTCGTTCGGCCCGTTGCGTCAGAGCGAAATGACGGGGCTGTAGATCTGCGGAATCTCGGTGATGGTGTTGTCGGGCCAGAGGACGGCGGCGATGGCGCCACTCTCGTAGGTCGCCGACACGTGCGGCGACGCGGAGGGAAATGCGTTGGCGAACGCCGCGGAAACCCTGTGGCTCTCGGTGGCGGCGACCAGGTTGCCGTTGCGGTAGAGGCCGACCGCGATGTAGATCTCGGGCATGACGTGGGTGCAGTTCAGATTGCCGAATGCCTGTTCGCCACCGCCCGAGCCGCCGTACCACCGGTTGGGGAGGGTCGCGCTCAACGTGCAGGACCAGACGCCTCTGGACACCGTGGCCGTGGTCTGGACGGAGACGTTCGAGGTGTGCGTGGACAGCGCGGGTGTGCCGAGCCTGGAGGCTTCGGTGTCGGCGTGTGCGCCGGGACCGGCCGCCACCAGCGCGGCGGTCGCGATCACGACGGCGGCGAGTCGGCCCAACTGGGAGCGCGGCTGCCTTTTACGTGTTTCCATGTGCGTCCTCAACGTCGGGGGCGATTGACTCGGGTTCTGGGAGCACTCAAGCTATCCGCCTCCCGATCGGATCGTAAATGCGCTTGCCGGGTGACGACCATTCGGCTCGCAGCCACCGGGAACCGGCACTCCGCCATGCGGCGAAATGGGAATACGACAAATACAGTCCGAGCTGTCCGCATAAATCGCGCGTGAAAATATTGCAGGACCGGACTACGCCATTTGGCGCGCCAACGACCGCTCCTTGTCGACGGGCGACTCAAGGGACATCAGCCCGACCGGCACGATCATTCGCGTGCGCCACCACCGCATTCCGATGACAAGGCGAGTGCGGGTGTCGCTGTCTTATGGGGCGGGTGCAGGCGGTGCCGTGTCGTCGAAGGCCGGGCCGGAGGTCATGGCATTCCTGTCGGGCGGCACCGTCGCAAGCGTGCCCTCCCATCGATGTGAGAGGCCGACCGCAGGTACGGGATGTCTACACCGGCATCCGGATTTCCCCCGCCAAGGCTTCGATCTTCAAGGCGCATGGGCGAGGGGGCCTGTGCGACTTGCAGTGGCGGCTGTCCGGACAGGCATGTCGAGCCTCACGGCACCCATGGGGGCGGGCACCGTGCATCGCTGTTGTTGCGGGGGGTGCGGGTACACGACGCCCGTTCTCGGTCGGCGGCGTTGGCGGAAGGGACGTCGGCAGCTGCTTGGCGTTCGGTGACCTCGAAGAGGTCACCGAAGGTGGCCGGTACGAGCGCGGCCAGCGTCGGCGATGAACTCCGGTCTCGATTTGAGTTGTCTGGTCGTGCCCCTGCTGACGGTGGATCGGTTGACGCCCATGCGGTCGGCGAGGGCGTAGTTGAAGCGGATGTCGGCCGATCTCATGGTGCGGGTGAACCGCGGGAGGCGGAGCTTGATGACGAAGGCCGTGGTCGACGAGCCAGCCGCGCCCCGCGGCTGCCGGCGCGCCGCTGGTGGGCAATGTGGAGGCGTATCCCTTGAGCGCACCGGGGGTCGTAGCGGTGCTGGTTCTGTGTTGCGACCGGTGACCGAGTTCGTCGCGGCAGGCGGGATCGGGGTCGTTGCGGCCCTTGTCGTACGGCGGTTCATGTTGGCGCGGCCGGTGCGGTGGCTCGGGATCGCACCGGCCGCAGGGTTTGCCGTGCCCTATTCGTCGTGGGTCGTCGGGTGGTCGATGTTCTTGGCCGGGCCGGTGATGATCTCGAAGAGGTCTTCGAAGTTCGCCGGTGACAGCAGGGTCAGGGCTGCGGCGATGAAGGCCGGTCCGGGTATGAGTTGGCCGGAGACGACGCGGGAGATGGTGGAGCGGTGGACGTGCATGGCGTGGGCGAGTGCGTAGTCGGAGCGGTATCCGGCTGCTTTCGCGGCGGCGGTGAAGGCGAAGACACGTAGCTTGACCGTGGGACGCATGGGAGCGGTCATCCTCGCGCGGAGTGGCTGATGACGGCGAGCATGCGGGCGGGTCCTGGGCCACCGGTGGTGTGGCGTTGTTGCGAGGGCAGGGGGATGCCTTCGGCGAGGCGCCACGCGGCGTCGCAGTCGGTGCAGGTGGGCCAGCACCACTGCTGTTTGCTCGCGCGTCCGGTGGGAATCGTCAATTCCGCTCCGCAGAGCGTGGCGGTGTGCTGGGTGGGGAAGGCGTCGTGGTGCACGGCGTGGCGTCGGCCGTCGTGGGGTTGCCAGCGGAACGGGCGCGGCGTGGTCATCACCGGTTCCTCTTGTCGTAGGCGTAGGCCCAGTGGGCGATGACCTCCCGGGACTGGGCTTCGGGCAGGGCGCGGGCGTGGAGTTCGCGGATCCTGCGCTGGTGGTGCTCGACCTCGGCGGGGTGGTCGTGGAAGACGACGGCGGTGCCGTTGTCGCCGTAGGCGAGGGGGCGGGTGGGCGGGTCGAAGGTGAGCAGCGCGGCGTGGTGGGCCAGGGCGGGGTGTGCTCGTGCGGTGAGGGGGATGACGTGGGCGGTGACGTCGGGGCGGCCGGTCATCAGGGTCAGGTGCAGCAGTTGGTCGCGCATGGTGGCGCGATCGCCGACGACCAGGCGCAGGGCGACCTCGTGGATGTGGAGGACGGTGATCGGTCCGCCGTCGGGCTTGAACACCTTCTGCCGTGCGATGCGGGCGTCGACCAGGTCCTTGTCGCCGGTCAGGGCGTGGGCGTAGGCGGGGGTCTGGGCGAGGGCGGGGATGGTGAGGGGGTCGTAGGTGGTGATGGTGGTGGCGGCGCGTTCGTGCAGGGTCAGGGCGGTGAGGCTGTCGGGGTGGCCCGCGTGGGTGCGGGTGAAGGTCCCGGTGTCGGGTTCGTGCGCGATGGCCATGACCCGGTCGCGGGTGGGCTTGTCCGCGGCACAGCGGCCGACGAGGGTGGCGATCTCCCACGGGCTGGTGCCGCGGCTGCCGGTTTCGAGTTTGCTCAGCTTGCCCAGTGACCAGCCCAGGCTCTCGGCGACGACGGCGGAGGACAGGCGGGCACGGTGGCGGATGCGGCGCAGTTCCTCACCCAGCTCCCGGCTGCGGGCGGTGCTCAGCCTCGTCGGTGCGGTCTTCTCGTCGGTGTCCATGGTGGTTCCTCGATGTGCTCGGATGCCGCGGCGGGCGGCGGTGCTCGGGGCGGGTTCAGTCCCACTGGGGTGCGGGCCAGGCGGGTAAGCCGAACTCGGCGGGCACCGGCACGTCCGGCCCGGTCCCGGAGCATGCGGTGGTCGTGGCATCGACGAGGCGTCGGGCGGCGTCGTCGCGGGGGACGGCCCCGTTGAGCAGGGAGCGGGCGCGGGTGAAGTGGGAGTGTGCCGTGACCGGCTGGTCCAGTGCCCGGTGCGCCTGACCCAGCAGGGCTTGGCAGGCAGCCCGGTGCACCGTGGTCAGGGTGGTGTCGCCGAGGCGGCGGTAGACGGCGTCGGCGGGCTGGAGGTAGGCGTCGACGGCGTGCCCTGCCCGGCCGCCGGCGAGCATGACCGCGCCGAGTTCGCGCAGCGTCCACGCCCGGTGCACGTCTTCGGCGAGGCGGTGCCGGACCTGGAGTTCCAGGAACTCGTCGAGCGCGTCGGCCACCTCGTGCAGGCGCCCCAGGGCACGGTCGATGCGGGCCAGTGAGCCCAACGCCGTCAGGTAGCCGGTGAACGTCGTGGTCGACAACGCCGACTCGACGTCCGACCTCGCGCGCCACACCGCCAGCTCGTGCACGCCCATCGCGTAGGCCGGTCGGTAGTGCCCGCCTCGGGCGTAGAACCGGGCGGCGCACCGCAGCAGCTCGGCCACCGCGACCGAGGTAGGCTCACGCGCCGCCAGGTCCAGGCTCACCGCCGCCAGTCGTTCGACTTGTCCCGCCGCGGTGTCGACCGAAGTGGAGACCCACTGCCGGGCCAGGTCACGGGCGAGGTGGTCGTACTTGCCTTGTTCCGCGCGGCCCCAGGGCGGGCTCGGCTCGCGGTGCGGTGCGGTCGTCACGATCGTCCGTCCCGAGGACTGTCGAGCCGGTCGAGGACGAAGCCGAGGGTGTCTTCGAGGGCGTGGTCGTGGCCGTCGGCGGGCAGCAGCCGGTGCGGCAGGCCGAGGTCCCGGAGGACTTCGCCGACGTGGTGGTCGGCCAGGCGGCGGAAGTCGGCGTCCGGGTCGCGGGGCTTGTCCGTGCCGAGCGGGATGCCGGGATCGAGGGTGGTGCGGTAGAGCAGGTCGTAGTGCACGCTGTGGTCGCGGACCACGCTTTCCAGGCGGGCGTACACCGCCGGGTCCGGTCGCTCGTCGCGGTCGGCCAGCGCGGCGCGGTAGTAGCCCAGCGCGTCGGGGACGGCGCGGTCGACCAGGACGACGTCGCCGTGCGGCCACGCCTCCAGCTCGTCGCTGACGCCCCGGGTGATGATCCACAGGGTGGAGGCCCAGGTGTGGTTGCGCAGGATCGGCAACCCGACCCGCTGCGCCCGCTCCCCCAGGTCCGCCACCGTGCAGACCTGCAGGTGCTCGCGCCGCAGCTCGTGGGCCAGCCGGGCCAGGAAGGTGGACTTGCCGGTGGAGTGCGTACCCGTCACCGCCACCACCAGCGGCTTCTCCACCTCCGGCGTCACCACAACCCCTCCCCCTGCTCCTCGACGGGCAGGAAGTCCCTCAGCGCCGCGACCCGCACCAGGCCGTCCCAGCCGAGATCGCTGTCTGCGAGCAGTGCCCGGAAGAGTTGCCAGACGCACCAGGTGTCGTAGCCGGCGCGGTGCGGGCGCTGCCCGGCGACGTCGGCGGTGTCCAGGTCGGCGTGGGCGACGAGCTTGTCCAAGCCGTAGCCGGGCAGACCCGGCCAGACGTGGCGGGCCAAGCGCAGCGTGTCGAGCACCATCGGCGGCCGCCACGCGGGCAGGTGCGCGCCGAGGACCCGGTACTCGGTGGTGGCGTTGTGCGCGACCAGCGTCCGACCGGCCAGGGCGGGTTCCACCTCGCGGGCCACGCCGTGCCACGGCGGCGCGTGCTCGACGTCGTCGTCGTCGATGCCGTGCACGCGCCGGGCCATCGGCGAGATCGGCGCGGCGGGCCGCACCAGCCAGGTGCGCAGGTCGCGTCCACCGACCGGGCCGTCGTCGACGGCGAGGACGGCGATCTCGACGATCTGCGGCGGCTGCCCGCCGTTGCCCTCCAGGTCGACCACCACCAGCGGACGACCGCGCAGCACGGCGGGCAGGGCGGGGCGCGGGGTGGTCATGACGCCTCCGTGACGGTGGGCCAGCCGAGGTCGGCGCGGCCGTGGCGGTGCGGGTGGTGGGGCTTGGTCACGTCGTGCACCTGGTAACCGAGGCTGTGCTGCATCAGGTAGCGGCGCTGCTCGTCCAGACCCTCCACCACGACGGCACGATCGGTGACCGCCAGCAGCCTGCCGCCCAACCCCTGCGCCATCACGGACACCACGCCGGGCTCCGGCCGTACCCGTGCCGCCTCGCACCGCACCAACTGCCCGACGGGGCAGATGTCGCACAACTCGCGGACGCCGACGTGCCCGTTGTAGTCCGGCACACCGTGGGCGTAGGCCACCGCGCAGGAGGTCTTGCGGAACAACACCGCGTCCCCCGCCGGTCGTCCGGCTGCGGCCAGCAGGATGCGGGCCTCCAGGTGCTCCGGGAGGATCTTGCGCCGCGCCTGGTCCTCGTAGGGTTCGGGCAGGCCGTGGGAACGGTAGTAGTCGCGGATCTCGTCGCGGTAGAACAGGCCGGTGAACACCGCCGCGTGCGCGTGCCGGCTCAGCTCCAGGCCGCGTGCGATGTGGGCGTCGGAGTCGTTGAGGCCAGGCACGATCGGCCGCCAGTACAACACCACCCGAAACCGCTCCGCGTGCGTGAACGCCGTCTTCAACGACTGTGCCGCGATGCTTGAGTCCACCGGCTCGACCCGCTCGTCGTCGATCCCCGAATGGGTGACCAACAAGGTCACCTTCAGGTTGCGCAACGCGTTGAGCGCCGCGCAGTCCTCCGGCTCCACCCGCCACCGGGTGATCACCAGCACATGATTGGTCAACCCTCGCTCGTCCAGCATCCGCAACACCCGCAGCAGGTGCGGCTTCACCGCGGGCAGCATCGGGTCGGTCGCCCGGTTGAGCAACTGCACCGGCGTCACGTGCGGCCGGAAGAACCGGTGCCCGGTCAGCACCTCGACCGCCGCCTCGTCCGACATCAGCGCACGGGGCACCTTCATGCCGAAGTTGCCGAACAGGTGCCGCACGCAGTACCCGCAGTCCAACGGACACCCGACGATCCAGTTCAGGCTCAACCCCGACTTCCGGTACTCCACCACCTCCCGCAACTCCGGCCGCAACCCCGCCGCTTCCGCGTCACCGAGCAACCGCACACCCGACCTGGTCCGCACCCCGACATGGTCGGCGTCCATCACCCACCCCTTTCGAAACACCGGAATCCGTACGCACACATTTCAACCAGGACCGGTACAGTCAGGGAACAACGCAAACCACGACACGCGGTATTTGCCCCCTATTTGCCCCCTAGCGCAGGCGGAGGCGACATGAGCGACGACGAACACCCCGACCCGACCGAACCCGCCGGTGTCCGACTCGCCCACGAGATCCGCCGACGACGCACCGCAGCTGGCCTCAGCCAACCCCAACTGGCCCAGCGCATCGGCTATACCAGGCAATACGTCTCCCTAGCCGAACGTCCGGACCACAACCTCCCCTCCGCCGAGATCGTCAAGGCCATCGACGGCGCACTGGGTACCGATGGCGCGCTGATCGCACTTCGCGAGCAAGGGAAACACGAACAGAACCAGCGGCGGCTGCACTCGACCGCAGGCTCGACGACAAATGACGGACCCCCGGCCGTCGACGTTGCGAATAAGCAACGCCCCCTTCCGAGCGGGATATCCGTCGCGAGATCCGGTCCTGGCGTGTCGCGTTATGCTGAAGCGCTAGTGGACAGGTTGCACCGCACCTACCAAGCCGCCCGCTACGACGAGGTCGTCGACGCGCTGCCCGGCACGCTGCAGACCGTCGACTCGATCGTCGCCGACAGCAGCGGCAGCCAACGGCGCCAAGCCCTGAGCCTGCGGTGCCAAGCCTCGATCGCAGCGGCCAAGGTCGCCACGAAGGTCGGCGACGGCATCGCCGCCTACGAGGCCGCCGAACAAGCGCGCACCGCCGCGGAAGCCGCCGACGACGTCTTCGGGCAGGCGTCCGCCGCCTACCAACTGACCTGTGCCCTGCTGCGCCTGGACGCCGCGGACGAAGCGGAGCACCACGCGGTGGAAGTCGCCGGGAGCATCCGCGGACAAGATCCGCACAGCTGCACGTGGCGCGGTGCGCTGGTGCTCATCAGCGCCGTCATCGCCGCCCGCAGGGGCGACACCGGCGAAGCCGATCAACGACTGGAGCACGCCGGACGACTCGCGGCCCTGCTGGGACACGACGGCAACATCGGCTTCAGCGCGTTCGGGCCGACCAACGTCCGCATCCACCGCGTGTCCGCGGCGGTGGCGGCAGGCGATCCGCACCGGGTGCTCACCGAGGCCGAGCACGTCGACGTCACTTCCCTCCCACCGGGCCTGCACGGCCGACAGGGACGGTTCCACCTGGACAACGCGTGGGCGCAGGCGCAACTCGGCGAGGACCCGCCGGCGGTGATCCACCTGCTGGAGACCGAACGCGTCGCCCCGCAACTGCTGCGCACGCACCGGACCGGACGAATGCTCGTACGGGAACTCATGGCACGCGAGCAGCACCGGAAGACACCCGGCCTGCGCAGCCTGGCCCAGCGCATCGGCGTACTCGCATGAACGACACCGCCCGCACGGTCTACCTGGTCGTCACAGCAGCACCACCGGTACTCCGCATCGACCGGCTGATCGAGTCCCTCCACGCCACCGACTGGCAGGTGTGCGTGATCGCCACCCCGACGGCAGCCTCGTGGCTGGACCTCGACGACCTGGCCCACCGGACGGGGGCACTGATCAGAACCCATGCCGGCCTACCCGGACAGCACGACCCGCTCCCCCGCGCCGACGCACTGCTCGTCGTCCCGGCAACCTTCAACACCATCAACAAGTGGGCACACGGCATCAGCGACAACCTCGCCCTCGGCCTGCTCAACGAACTGCTGGCCACCGACGTACCGATCCTGGTGGCCCCCTGCGTCAAGCAACTGCTTCGCGACCACCCGGCCTACGCCACCAGCGTGACCACACTGACCGCCATGCGCGCGGTGTTCATGGACGCCGATCTGGTGACAACCCGATCTTCCGATGGCCTCGCCACCTTCCACTGGGAGCAGATCGCCACCACGTTCGACGAACTCACCGGCGCTTCGGGCGAAACTGCCCGCTGTTCAGCACAGCGGGAGGCGATGTGACCGACAACGAGCACTTCTCAGCACCTGAACCCGCCGGTGTCCGGCTCGCCCACGAAATCCGTCGACGCCGTACCCAGGCCGGGCTCAGCCAACCCCAACTGGCTCGCAAGATCGGCTATACCAGGCAGTACGTCTCCCTCGCAGAACGCCCCGACCACAACCTCCCCTCCGCCGAACTCGTCAGGGCGCTCGATGACGCCCTCGGTTCAGGCGGAGCTTTGACCACGATGCGAGAGCAAGGAAAACGCGAGCAGGAGAGTGTGCGCAGGAAATCAGCAGTCAGCCAAGCGAAATGGCAGCACCCGCCATTCGCGACAACAACGCATGAACCGGCCGCGGAGATCACAACGGACTTTCGCGCGATCGAATCGCTCGACAGGTTGAAGTTGGACGTACCGCTTCGACGACGAGCAGGTCAGGCAGAGGTTGAACAGGTAAAGCTGATGAGCGGTGCACTGGCCTCCAGTGAGAACCTCTACGGCGGCGGTATGGCGGTCGAGGCGGGTATCGCCCACCTGCGTTGGGCGTGCCGGACGCTGGAAGCGCAGTCCCACCCCGCGGTCACGTCGTCCCTGTTCGAGGCTGTCGGGAACCTGGCCGGCGTGGTGGCCTTCTCCGCGTTCGACATCGGTGACCACACGAGCGCGTCGCGGTGCTTCCGGATCGCCTTGTCGTGCGCCGAGCAGGGTGGTTCGTGGGAACTGCGCGCGGCCACTCTGACCGACATGGCACGCCAGGCCATCTACCTGCGCGACTTGGACGAGGCCCTGTCACTGATCGAGTTCGCCCAGGTCCGCGCCGACCGGTTGACGACCACGGCCAGGGCTGTGACCGCAGTGGTCCGCGCCCGCGTGCTGGCCATGTTGGGCCGTCACGACGAAGCCAGGGCGGAGATCGACCGCGCCGACGCGTACTTCGCCGAACACCGAGCAGCCACCGCTCCGCCGTGGCTCGTCTACTACGACGATGCCGAACACGCCGGCAGCAGTGCCCGGGCACTGATTCCCGTCGCTGTAGCCCGCAAACAGCCCGCAGAGGCCGCCGAACGCCTGACCACGGCGATCCGCCTGCACAGCGACGCCTACCCGCGTTCACGCGCGTTCTCCACAACGCGGCTCGCCACCCTGCACATGGCGGCAGGAGACCCACACGAGGCCGTCGCACTCGGGCAACAGGCGGTCGCGGGTGCCGCGAGGTTCCACTCCCGGCGGATGAACGAGGAGCTGCGCGTCCTGATGCACACCGCCCGACGGCACCTGTCGATCACCGGCGTAGCGGACCTGTCGCACTCACTGGCATTGGCCACCGGTGATGCCTGACCTCGGCACTGGAGCACCTCTTCCCGCGTATGACGTGCTCAGCAAAGCGGGCGTCGAAGCGGGTGTACCCACCATCGGGGCGGAGCTGATCCGTGACGGCACCAACGTCCTCTACCGCTTGCCGGACGGGATCGTCGCCCGTATCGGCCCCGCGGGCTCGTACCGCACCGCCGCACACTCGGTCCGCATCTCGCGCTGGTTGGCCACCACCGCTGTACCGGCAGTCCGTGTCGCGGACCATGGCCAACAGCCCGTCTTGGTCGAGGACCGGCCCGTCACCTGGTGGGCGCAACTTCCCGAACACCGGCACGCCACCCCCACCGAACTCGGAGCAGCGCTCAAGGAAGTCCACGCACTGGCAGTACCCGCCCTCCCGCCATTGCCCGCGTTCGACCCCTTCCACGAGCTGGACCAGGTGATCGCCGCTTCCGCCGCAGTCACCGACCGAGACCGGGCCTGGCTCACGGACCTCATAGCCGCGCTACGTCACGAGTACTCGGAACTGCTCTCCGAACTGCTCCGCTGCACCATCCACGGTGACGCCTGGCAGGGCAACCTGGCTGTCCCCGAGAACCATGCCCCCACGCTGATGGACCTCGACCACTTCGGACTTGGTCCCCGTGAGTGGGACCTGATCCCGCTGGCCGTCGACCGCACTGACTTCGCCCGCATCACTCCTGCGGAGTACGAAGCGTTCGTCGACGCCTACGGCGGCTATGACGTGACCGGCCATCCCGGCTATCGCACACTGGCCACCATCACAGAACTTCGTTGGATCGCCTTCGCCATCCGCAAGGCCAAGACCAGCCCGAAGGCAAGGGGTGAAGCCGAGTACCGCCTGGCATGCCTGCGCGGTGACATCGAGCGCCCTTGGCGGTGGACCGCATTGTGAACACCGACATCACCGCACCAAATCAGCTGCACAACGCATCTCAACAGACGGGGGCGACATGAGCGATGAACACCCCGACGCGACCAAACCCGCTGGTGTCCGACTCGCTCACGAGATCCGCCGACGCCGCACCGAAGCCGGGCTCAGCCAACCCCAACTGGCCCGGAAGATCGGCTACACCAGGCAATACGTCTCACTGGCCGAACGTCCGGACCACAACCTCCCCTCCGCTGAACTCGTCAAAGCCCTCGACCAAGCCTTGAACGGCAAGGGTGCTTTGACAGCGCTGCGCGAACTGGGCAAACGAGAGCAGGAACGACAGCGACGCCAGTCAGTGCGCAAAGATCCTGACGTCCCGGAAACGCGCACGTCGACTCAACCCGCGTTGAGCCGTTTCACGGAAACACATGTCGACGACGCCATCCGACATCTTCGCGAACAATGGCACCTGCTCGTCAAAACGGACAACCTGTTCGGTCCGCGCTTCGCCATCACGTCGGTGCGGGAGCACATCGACCTGATCAACGAGATTGCGGCGACGGTCCGGGGAGTTCCTCGACGTGAGGTGGTGGGTCTGGCCGCCCGGTACGCCGAGTCGGCGGCGTGGTTGTACGAGGACGCCGGGGAGGCTGCCCTGGCGTTGCACTGGACGGACCGGGCGATGGAGTGGTCCTACGAATCAGGGCAGCGGACGATGCCGGCGTGGACGCTGTTCCGCCGTAGTCAGCAGGCCACCACCGACGCGGACCCGGCGCGGGTGATCGGCATGGCCGAGGCGGCCGGCCGGGACGCGGCGGTGCTGTCGAGCCCCATGCGCGCGGCCATCACCCAGCAGGAGGCGCACGGGTACGCGCTCGACGGGGACGAGCGCACCGCCCACCGCAAGCTGGACCAAGCTCACGAGTGGGCCGCGCGCGACGATCAAGGCGACGCGCGTGACGGGCACGGGTCCTTCTGCACCGGTGACTACCTGGAACTGCAACGCGCCCACTGCTGGTCGGTCCTCGGCAGGCCCGACAAGGCGATCGCGCTCTACGAGAAGGTGCTTCCCGCGCTCCCGGCGGCCTACCGCCGGGATCGGGGGACGGCGTTGAGTCGCTTCGCGGCGGCCGCGGCCGCTGTCTGCGAGCCGGAACGGGCCGCGCGGCTCGCGGACGAGGCCCTGGACATCGCACGCAGCTCCGGCTCGCGGCGCACAGAACGCGAAGTGCGGGACGTGGCCGTCAGGCTGTCCGTGCACGGCCACTTGCCGACGGTGAACGCGTTCCGCGCCAAGGCGCTGTCCGGGGATGCGCGGTGACGGCGTCGGAGGCCGAGGTCGCGGCGATGCGGAGGGCGATCGTGCTCTCGGCGTTCGGTCTGGGCACCACCAGCCCCAACCCGCCCGTGGGGTGCGTGATCCTGGACCGGCACGGCCACGCGGTCGGCGAGGGCCACCACGTCCGCAAAGGTGAGGCGCACGCCGAGGTCCACGCCCTGCGGGCGGCCGGAGAACGCGCCCGTGGCGGTACCGCGGTGGTCACCCTCGAACCGTGCAACCACCACGGCCGCACCCCACCCTGCCGCCAGGCGCTCCTCGACGCCGGGATAGCCCGAACGGTCATCGCCCTGATCGACCCCACCTCGCGGGAAGAAGGCGGCGCCGCCCGCTTGGGTGCGGCCGGGGTAGACGTGGAAATCGGGCTGCTCGCCGACTCCGCGCGCGTCGTCCTGCGGCCGTGGCTGCACAGCCTGACCACGGGACGTCCTCACGTCACCTGGCTGTACGAAGTCGATTCCCAGGGGCGGGTGCGCACCGCCGGTGAAGCACTGCGGACGTTGCACCGCACGACCTTCGACGTGGTCCTGGACGATGCGGGTGGCCTCTCCGAAGGCGTGCCGAACGGTCACGGCGGAAGCGCCTTCGCCCTTCCGGTGACGACCGCGGACGAGCCCGCACGACTCCTGGCGGCGCTGCACGAAGGAGGCGCGCGATCGCTGCTGCTCGCGACCGCCCCCCGAACGGCACACCGGTTCCTGGAAGCCGGTCTGGTCGACGCGACGACCTTCTACGCACCGTCCTCAACTAGACCTGTGACGAAGGCGACCGAAGCAGCACGGGTGCACAACGGCTTCAAGCTCGAAAGAGTCGAACGGCACGGCGACCACCTGCGCTTCGACACCACATAGGTCCTGCCCGGGCCCAGTGGATCGGTGTCCTGACGTGGACCACACCCCACGGTCGCGTCCTGGATCGACCTCGACGAGACAGCCACCGCGGCAGGAACCGCAGTCAGGGTCGCCACGAGACCACCGGGAAACCAGAACCCGCTTCCTCGACCCGACGCCGTGCTCGTCGTGCCCGCCACTTTCAACACCATCAACAAATGGGCGAGCGGTATCAGCGACAACCTCGCCCTCGGCGTGCTCGACGAACTCCTGTCCACCGGCGTACCGGTCCTCGTCGTGCCCTGCGCCAAACAGCCGCTCCGCGAACATCCCGCCTACCGGCCCAGCACCCAGCGGTTGATCGACGCCCACGCAACGTTCATGAACCCCGACCAGGTGACCACCCGCGCACCGGACGGACTCACGACCTTCCACTGGAACCCGATCCTCGACGCGTTCACGCGGCTCACCGCATGAGCCAGGTCGGCGCAACCGACGGACGCGCCGACCACAACCTGCCCTCACCCGAGATCGTCAGGGCCATCGACCGCGCCCTGGACGCGGGAGGGGTTCTGGTCTCGCTGCGGGAGCAGGGTAAACGCGAGCAGGAACGCCTGCGTCGGGAATCGGCACCACGAGAGGCGGAAGACCGAAGTCGGGCATCAGTCGAGAGGGGCCAGGACGTGCTGCCGTTTCCCACTGCGGCGGACATCGATCCCCGGGTACTCGCGGATGCCTTGACGCACTCCCGCATCGACGGCACGGCATTCGATCACATGGAACGCGCCGCAACCACAACGGTTGCGTTGTCGCGTGGCGGTCCTGTCGGGGTGCTGGCGGGGATCGCCGGTCACCTCGACCTCGACCGCCACAGTGACGCCGATCGGTACTTCGACCTGGCCGGGTTGGCGGCACTCGAAGCGGAATCCCCCGATCTCGCGGCCTGGGTGCTCGCGGTCCACTCGCTCGGCCCCTTCTTCAGGGGAATCACCGGAACGGACTTCTTCGACGCGGCGCGACTGGACGGCATGGCGGGCACCACCCACCTCCTGCTGCGCTGGACGGACCACGCCGCACCGCTGTTGCGCTCCGCGCTCGAACGACGCGCCCACACCGACGTCGAAGGACGGGCGCTGCTCGCCCTGGACCTGGCGGAATGCCACCTCCACGACGACGAACCGGACGAAGCGGCACGAGTGGCCACCACCGCGCTGGAGTGGGCCGGAAACACCATGGTCGACCCCATCCTCACCCGGGCGGAGAGCATCCGGGCCCGTGTGGTTCGCTCGATCGGCCCCGCGGGCGCGCGGAGCCTCGACGCCCGACTGCGGGAGGCAGTGCGTGACTGAGGACCCGGCGCGGTGGACGGTCCGGGGCACCCGCAGGGTCTACGCCTCCGAGTGGGTCAACGTCGACCTCGACGACGTCGAGATCCCCGGCGGCCCCCGCTTCGAGCACCACGTCCTGCGCTTCCCCCGCGCCTCCGTCGGAGCCGTCGTGGTCGACCACGACTGCGTCCTGCTGCTGTGGCGACACCGCTTCACCACCGACACCTGGGGATGGGAGATCCCCGCGGGCTGGTCCGACGACGGCGAAGACCCCGCCACCGCCGTCGTCCGCGAAGTCCGCGAGGAAACCGGCTACCAGCCCGGCGAGGTCACGCCCCTGGTCACCTACAGCCCCATGACCGGCATCAGCACCCAGCGGTACCGCGTCTACCTCGCCACATCCGCAACCCCGGTAGGCACACCCGACGCCACCGAGGCCAGTCGGATCGAATGGGTCCCGACGGCCGAACTCCCCCGTCTCATCACCGCGGGACACATCACCGACGGCCCGTCACTGACCGCTCTCGCCGTCTACCTCGCCACCGGGCTCGATCACGGAAGGAACGTTGCCCGATAGCGGCATTCCCGCCCAGGCCGCTGGTACCACGTCCCACTTGCTACCGAGCCCACAGGACGACACTGCCTGCCACGAACGCACCGGGTTGCGGCCGGTGGCCGACGGTGTTCGAAGAAGTCGGCCGGGGACGTCGTGATGCCGAGGCAAAGCCCCCGTCGGGTACCGGCGTAGATCGCGCTTACCCGGCGCGCTGCGCACCCGTCACGGCGGAGGTGCCGAGGTCGGACTTGGGCAGCGAACGTCCGGCGGCAGCGGCTTCGGCCCAGGTCGTGGTGTCGGCGACGGCGGCGAAGTTCGAGTGGAACAGTGCCATCAGCGTGGTGTGGACCGTTTTGGCGTCGACGAAGCCGGCGTCGTTGGCGATGTTGATCGCGCCGGTGGCGTCGGAGAGGACCTCGGCGGCCAGTCCGTGCGTCTCGGCTTCGGCGGCGGAGGCGAGCACGCAGTTGTTGGTCATGTAGCCGACGAGGGTGACGGTGTCGATCCCGTGTTTCCGCAGCCAGGCGAGGAGGTCGGTGCCGGCGAACACGGTGCCGTACTGCTTGACGACCGACTTCCACTCGTCCGTGCGGCGACTCGCGACTTCCGGGTGCAGTTGGAAGCCCGGCCGGGTGGGGTTGAACACGGGTGCGTCGTCGCCCGCCGAGTGCTGGACCGCGACGACGGGGATGCCGGCGGCGGTGGCCGCGTCGATCGCCCGCGTGATCCGGGGCAGTGAGTCGGCGTGCGGCGGGTACTGGATCTCCAGCGGCCCGCCGAAGTACTCCTGCTGCACGTCGACGACGACGAGGGCGCGGCGCGGGGTGGTCATGACCGGTGTGCTCCTTGCTGTCGGTGCCGCCGCTCGTACGGGCGGCACGTCGAGTCTGCGGGCCGGGACCTTCGCCGACCATTGACACGTGTGCGTCGTTACGATGGAATCGTGCCAACCTCCGGAGGTGCTCTGCGCGTCGCCGTCTACGCCTTCGACGGCGTCACGATGTTCCACCTCTCCGTGCCGCAGCTCGTCTTCGACGAGGTCAGGCGGCAGGGGTTGGGCGACTGGACGACGGTGCTGTTCTCCGACCGCGCCGGGTCGATCCGCACCGCCGAGGGGTACCCGATCGGCGACGTGGCCGGTCCCGCGGCGGCCGAGGACGCCGACGTCGTGGTCGTCCCCTCCTGGTTCGAGGACGGGCGCGCCACCGGCCCGGTACTGCGGCGGACCCTGGCGGAAGCCCACGGCCGCGGCGCCACGATCGCCGGGCTGTGCCTGGGGGCCGTCGCCGTCGCGGACGCGGGCCTGCTGTCACGGCGTACCGCGGTGACGCACTGGCAGGCCGTCGACATGCTCGCCGCACGCCACCGCGACGTCGACGTCGACGCCTCCGTGCTCTACGTCGACCACGGCGACGTGCTGACCTCCGCGGGCACGGCCTCGGCGATCGACGCCTGCCTGCACCTGGTGCGGGGCAGGCTCGGCGCCGCCGCGGCCAACCGGGTCGCCCGCAGCCTCGTGGTGGCCCCGCACCGCGAGGGCGGACAGGCGCAGTACATCGAACGGCCACTGCCGGCGCAGTCGGCGAACGACCCGATCGCCGCCGTGCTCGACTGGGCCCTGCGACACCTGGCCGAGCCCTTGCCGGTCGAGCGCCTGGCCGGTGTCGCACACCTGAGCCGACGCACCTTCATCCGCGCGTTCCAGGCCTCCACCGGGACCACCCCGGCGGCGTGGGTCCGGCTCCGGCGCCTCGACGAGGCACGCCGACTGCTGGAGTCCACCGACCTGCCGATCGACCAGGTCGCCGCCGCCTGCGGCTTCGGCAGCACGGTCACCCTGCGGCAGAGCTTCGCCACCGCCTTCCACACCTCGCCGTCGGAGTACCGTCGACGCTTCGACACCCGCACCGCGGACAACAACAGCGCCGATCAGGTACACGGTTGATCAGCAGCTCACCGGCGGGCGTGAGCCATCCGTCCACCCCGGCGAGGCAGCGCACCACTGAGCGGGACAGGGGAAGAGCCTCCGGTCGACCACCCGGTGATATCGGCGTCGTAGGTGACCAACTCGTGGGCGGGGTTCCGTGGCCCGAGAAGGTGATCACCACGACGTCATCGGAATGACAGGTCGTGCGAGCCCCTCGAGTTCACGTACGAGGCGATCGCGAGTGGCGAACTCGTCACGCAGGTGGACGTTCGCCCCACCGAGGTTGTCGCCGAAGAGGGCGTGCAGGGCAGCAGTTTGCGATGATCCATCCGTCACGGGCGCACCACTTCAGTCGGTCTTGCAGGCCAGGACACCTCGTCCTCGATCAGGTCGTAGGGCGGCTGGCCCACTCGTGCAGGTGTTTGCAGAAGTCCGCTACGGCCACGCTGTCGGCGAACTCGGCGTCGTGGTCACCGCCTTGCCCCAGGTTCTTCTGCGGGCTGTCGATCACGAGGAAGCCGGGGTGGGCGCTGCCGGTCTCCCAGGCGATTTCGAAGAGGGACAGGGCCCAGGCCAGGGAGATCAGGGTTCGTCCGCCTGATTTCGACAGCGTCTTCCAAGCCGACGATCTTCACGTGATCAAGAGCGAGCCGCAGGCGCCCCGGATGAACGCCCACTGCGAACGGGTCATCGGCACCATCCGACGCGAACTCCTCGACCACATCCTGATCCTGGGTGAGAACCGTGCACGCCAGGTCCCCGAGATCTACGAAGACCACTACAACCGACACCTCCCCCACCAGGCTCGAGACCGGCTACCGCCCGAGGCTCAGCAGAACCCTCCCGCGGTATACAACGCGGCGTGCGCCTCGGCGTCGGCGTCGGTGACATCGGTGGGCGCGAACGGGGAGCCGGTCAACTCGGTGGGGACGACCTGGCGGGCGTCGGGGAACGCTCCCAGCACGGCTCGCCCGGTCACGGGGCGCGGGCCGCGCTCGATCATCGACAGTCGTCGCCAGGAGCGCACCTCGCGGAGCCGACGGCCGATGTGGTTGTCCGACGTGCGCATCTCCGGAGCCGGTTCCGGGGTAGCGGGGTCCGGTCGGCACACCGGTCGGGTGACTGCGCTCGGCTCGGGAGGCGTCCCACCACCCGGGCTCCCGAAGTGGTGCTCGCTTCCACGGCCGTCGAATGCGAAGATCTTCCGCCTATGCGGCAGATCACCGGCGGGGTCCGGGCGGGGTACGCGACCGGGTCCTTCGTGACCGGCGCGTTCGGCACCGTGCCCGGGTTGCTCCTGCTGCCCTACCTGACCGACGGCCTCGCCGTGCCCGCCGCCGTCGCGGGGCTGCTCGTCCTCGTGCCGAAGGCGTGGGACGTGCTGTTCAACCCGGTCGCCGGCCGGATCAGCGACGCGGCGGGCGTGCGGCGGCCGTTCCTGCTGCGCGGCGGGCTGGCCACGGCGGTGCTGTTCGCGCTGCTGTTCGCCGGGCCGTTCACCGGCGCGGGCGCGGCGGTGTACGTGGCGCTGGTGTTCCTGCTGTGCGCGACGGCGTACGCGTTCTTCCAGGTGCCGTACGTGGCGATGGCCGTCGAGATCACCGAGGACTACGACGAGCGCACCCGGCTGATGGCGTGGCGGATGGCGTTCCTGGCGCTGGCGATCCTGGTCAGCGGCGCGGGCGCGCCCGCCGTGCGCGACCTGTTCGGCTACCCCGCGATGGGCGTGGCGGTGGCGGCGCTGATGGTGGCGGGTACGGTCGCCACCCACGTCGGGACGCGCGGGGTGCCGGCGTCGCGGCGGGTGGCGTCCTCGGCGTCGTTCGGGGAGCTGGTGGCGGCGGTGCGCGGGTCGCGGGCGTTCCGGCTGCTGCTGGCCGCGTTCGTGGTGCAGGCCGTCGGGCTGGGCACGATGCTCGCGGGCGTCGACTACTTCGCGCGGCTCGTGCTGGGCGACCGGTCCCTGCAGACACTGCTGTTCGTCGGGTTCGTCGGCCCCGCGCTGCTGGTCATGCCGCTGTGGCAGCGGGTGGGCGCGCGGTGGGGCAAGCGGGCCGGGCTGGTCGCCGCGTCGCTGCTGTTCGCGGTCGCCGTGCTCGGCCTGCTGGCCGCCCCGGTGCTGCCGGTCGGCGCGGTGCTCGGCCTGATGGCCGTGGTCGGCGTCGGGTACGCGGGCATGCAGGTGTTCCCGCTGGCCATGCTGCCGGACGTGATCACCGCCGAGGAGCGGCGCGTCGGCGTGACCAGGGCCGGCCTGTTCTCCGGCGTCTGGACGGCCGGCGAGACCCTGGGCCTGGCGCTCGGCCCCGGCGTGTACGGCCTGGTCCTGGCCCTCGGCGGGTACGTCGCGAGCACCGGCGGTTCGGCCGCGCAGCCCTCCGGCGCGGTGACCGCCGCGCTGCTCGGATTCACCGCGATCCCCGCCGTGCTGGCGGTCGCGGCCCTGCCCCTGCTGCGTGAGGAGAGGTCCGGATGACGTCGCCGGAGTCCGTCCTGGCCGAGCTGCGCGCCCTGCGGGAGGGCGACCTGCCCACCCACGGCGGTCGCACGCTGGCCTACGTCTACGACAGCGCGGTGCCCGGCCTGGACGAGCTGGCGGCCTCGGCGCACGCGCTGGCGTCGTCGGTGAACGGGCTCGACCCCACGGCGTTCCCGAGCCTGCTGCGGCTGGAGAACGACGTGGTGCGCACCGCGGCCCGGTTGCTCGGCGGCACCGACGCGACGGTCGGCACGGTGACGTCCGGCGGCACCGAGTCGTGCCTGCTGGCGGTGGTCGCGGCCCGCGACGCTCGGCCCGACGCGCGCGAACCGTCGATCGTGCTGCCGGAGACGGCGCACGCGGCGTTCCACAAGGCGGCGCACTACTTCGGGCTGCGGGTCGTGCCGGTGCCGGTGGACCCGGTGACCTACCGGGCGGTGCCGTCGGCGATGGCGGCGGCGATCGACGACTCGACCGTGCTGGTCGTGGCGAGCGCGCCGTCCTACGCGCACGGCGTGCTGGACCCGGTGGCGGAGATCGCCGGCATCGCCTCGGCCGCCGGTGTCCGCTGCCACGTGGACGCGTGCATCGGCGGGTGGGTGCTGCCGTTCGCGGCGGGCGTCGAGCCGTTCGACCTGTCCGTGCCGGGGGTGACGAGCCTGTCGGTGGACCTGCACAAGTACGCGTACGCGCCGAAGGGGACGTCCGTGCTGCTGCACGCGTCGGCCGACCTGCGGCGGTCGCAGTACTTCGCGAGCGCGGCGTGGCCCGGTTACACGATGCTGAACCCGACCACGCAGTCCACCCGTTCCGGTGGTCCGCTGGCGGCGGCGTGGGCCGTGCTGCGGCACGTCGGTGAGGACGGGTACCGCTCCCTGGCGGAAACCGCCCTGTCGAGCGCCCGCACCCTCCGCGAGGGCGTGGGGAAGGTCGACGGCCTGCGCGTGCTGGGCGACCCGGTGTCCACCCTGCTGGCGGTCACCGCGACCGACGACGACTTCGACGTGTTCACCGTGGCCGACGAGATGAAGGCGCGGAACTGGTACGTGCAGCCGCAGTTCGCGTTCGGCGCCTCCCCGGCGAACCTGCACCTCACCGTGACGGCGGCCAACGCGGGCCACGAGGAGGAGCTGCTGACCGACCTGCGCGACTCCGTGGCCGCGGCGGTGGCCGCCGGACCGGTGCGGGTCGCGCCGGAGGTCGTCGCGTTCATCGGCTCCCTCGACCCCGACGCCCTGACCCCGGAGGAGTTCGGCGGCCTGCTGGCCGCGGCGGGCATGACCGGCGGCGCCGGGCTGCCCGACCGGATGGCGGCGGTGAACACCCTGCTCGCCGCCGCCCCTCTCCGCCTGCGCGAACGCCTCCTCGTCGAGTTCCTGGGCGGCCTGTACTCGTAGGGTCACCGGCACCGCGGCCCGGAACTGCCGCGGCGCGACCGCTACGCGGCGGTTCCGGCGGCCTCCGGGGCGGCCCGCACGGGACGCCGGTCCCGCCCGGCGTGGCCGAACCGGCGCATCACCGGCCGTTCGACGAGGTGGAACAGCAGCGCACCCACGAACAGCGTCGCGACGAACAGCACGAGCACGACCAGGGCGGCCGTGAGGTCGTCGTGCGCACCGCGCAGCAGCCAGCCGCCGTAGATGACCACGAAGCCCTGGCAGAGGTAGAAGCCGAAGGAGATGTCACCCAGCCACTGGGCGGTCCGGCCGCGCAGGGCGCTGCGGGTGCCCTTCACGTCGGCCGTGGCGGCGGCGCAGATGAGCGCGCCGAGCGGGATGGCGGTGGCCACGTTGAAATCCCACACCACCGGCGCGTGCAGCGCGGCGACGTACCCGACGACGGTCAGCAGCGCCGCGGGCAGGACGCCGATCGAGGGCCACCGGCCGGTCACCACGATCCGCGCCAGCACCATGCCCAGCACGAACTCGAACAGGCGCGAGGGCGGGAAGACGTAACCGAACCAGAACTGGAGGTCCGAGAGCGGCGCGCCGGCGGTGCGGGCGCCCGGGACGACGTACTGGGTCACGAGCTGGAGGGCGACCATGCCGGCGACCACGAGGCCGGCCCAGGTCCACAGGCGGCTGTCGGCGATGCGCTTGATGCCGCGCAGCAACGCCGGGAACAGCAGGTAGAAGAGCAGTTCGCAGCACAGCGTCCAGGCCGGCACGTTGATGCTGCGGTGGATCTCGACCTGCGGGAAGAACGCGTGCACCAGCAGCAGGTTCGGCAGGTAGGCGATCCACGGCGTGATCGCCGAGGCGAACAGCAGGAGCGTCGCGGCCCACGTGACCACGTGGTTGGGGAAGATCTTCAGCACCCGACGGCGCCAGAACGGTCGGGCCGCCTCACCGTCGCGGGCCGACCAGGTCAGCACGAACCCGCTGAGGATGAAGAAGAAGGAAACGCCGACGTAGCCCGCTTTGCCGAACAGCCACGCCAGGTCCTGGGCGGTGCCGGGATCGCCGAACGGGGAGAGCATCGCGTGCGGCGCGATCGGCGAGGGCATCATCACCGTGACGTGGAAGAGGAACACCAGCAGCGCCGCGACGAACCGCAGCCCGGTCAGCGACGGCAGTCGCGCCGCTCCCGGCACGAGGTGGACGGGCGACCCGGACGGCACCGGTTCGGTCGAGGCCATGCTTTTTCCTTGCTTTCCCCGCTCGGCGAAGCGGCAACAACACGACGTGAGAAAAGGACCACCGGAAACCCGGCGCTAATATATGTCCACTCCCGTCGACGGACAAGAACTTCGACGAAGCGAATTAAATGACCTTTTCATGTCCCCTGCGGAGACCGCCGGTAACGCGCGGGTTTCACCGGTGAAGAGCGGGGATCATCGGTGACGACGTCCGGCGACGCTGTCGTCGACATCACGACCGCATCAGCCGAGTGACCCTCGACCGGGTGGTTGTCACACGGTCGACGGCGCAGCCGAGCCGCACGGGCGGGATTCCCGGCAGGTACGACGGCGGTATCGCGCCACCTGCGCGATCATGGACCCATGCACCTCGATCTGAGCGGGAAGACGGCACTGGTCACGGGTTCGACGCAGGGCATCGGCGAGGCCATCGCGACGGGCCTCGCCCGGGCGGGCGCGCGGGTCGCGGTCAACGGCCGCAAGCCGGGCGCCGTGGACGAGGCCGTGGCGCGCATCCGCTCCGCCGTGCCCGGCGCCGAGCTGGTGGCCGCCCCCGCCGACGTGGCCGCGGCCGAGGGGGCCGAGGCGCTGGCGTCCGCGCTGCCCGAGGTGGACGTGCTGGTCAACAACGTAGGCATCTTCGGCGCCACGCCCGCCCTGGAGATCACCGACGACGAGTGGCGGCGCTACTTCGAGGTCAACGTCCTGGCCGCCGTCCGCCTGACCCGCGCGTTCCTGCCCGGCATGCGCGACCGGGGCTGGGGCCGCGTCCAGTACATCGCCAGCGACTCGGCCGTCGTCATCCCGGCGGAGATGATCCACTACGGCATGTCGAAGACCGCCCTGCTGGCCGTCTCCCGGGGTTTCGCCAAGGAGGCGGCGGGCAGCGGCGTGACGGTGAACTGCGTCCTGGCCGGCCCCACCCACACCGGCGGCGTGGAGGACTTCGTCTACCAGCTGGTGGACGGGGCCCTGCCGTGGGAGGAGGCGCAGCGCGAGTTCATGCGCCTGCACCGCCCGCAGTCCCTGCTGGGCAGGCTGATCGAGCCGGAGGAGATCGCGAACCTGTGCGCGTACCTGGCCTCGCCGCTGGCCTCCGCGACGACCGGCGCGGCCGTGCGCGTGGACGGCGGGTACGTGGACTCGATCCTGCCCTGAGCCGCCGTCACCACTCGGTGTTGATGATCGCCTCGACCAGCACCTCCCCGTCCCGGGTGAGCGCGACGGTGCGCGCGGCCTCGTCCAACCGGACCAGGCCGCGCGCCTCCAGCGAGCGGAAGCGGCCCAGCCACGGGTCCGCGAACAGCGAGCGCCCCGGGAAGCGCCGCCCGTGCACGGCGTCGTCGAGCGGTTGGAGGGTGGACAGGGCCATCTTCACCGCGCGCGACTCCTGCCCCTCGGGCGTGAAGCGGGTCGCGGAGCCCAGCGGGATGCGGCCCGCGGCGACGGTCTCCGCGTACCGCTTCGAGTTCACGTCCGTGATGGCCTCCGAGGCGCGGCAGCTCGAACTGCCGCCCAGCCCGATCGCCACCTCCGGCTCCTGGCGGTCCTGGTCGACCATGATGGACTTCCACTTCTCCGGCCCGAGGCCGTCGCGGGCGAAGTACATGGTGGGGTGCTCGGTGTAGCCGCAGCCGCGCAGGCCGTCGGTCAGCACCTCCCGCATCTGGTACTGCTCGCCCAGCGTCGGCCAGCGGTGCCCCTTGTCGACCAGGCGGTCGCGGTACTCGGGGAGCTGCCACGCGGCGGGCTTCTCCCCCGTCACGCCGGTGCGCGAGTCCGCGTAGGAGGCCAGGTGCAGCTTGGTGCACACCACGGCGGGCACCTCGTTCTCCAGCACCACGTCGAGGTCGCGGCGGACGCTGTCCAGGGTCTGGTCCAGCAGGCCGTACATCAGGTCGACGCTCACCCACTCGAACCCGGTCGCCTTCGCGTTGCGCACGAAGTCCAGGCACATGTCGGCCGTGTGCTCGCGACCGCTCTCGCGCAGCACGTGGTCGTCGAACGACTGCACGCCGCTGGACAGCTTGGTGCAGCCCAGCTCGCGCAGCAGCTCCAGCTTCGAGGGGGTGAACGTGCTCGGGTCGCCCTCGAAGCGGACCGTGGTGCCGCCGGTGAAGCCGAAGTTCTCGCGGTAGAAGTCCAGCAGGCGGCGGATCTCCGGTTCGGGCAGCAGCGAGGGCGTGCCGCCGAAGACGTTGAACTCGCCGACCTCGGCGCGGGCCAGGTTCGGCACGGCGGCCAGCCACAGCCGGGCCTCGGCGATGTTGAGGTCCACCCAGTGCGCGGCCCGCTCCCGGGTGACCTCCGCGGGGCCCTTCACCACGACCACCGGGTACTGGCAGAAGCGGCACCGGTAGGCGCAGGTCGGGATGTAGGACCACAGGTGGATCGGGCCGGCGGACGGCAGCTGCGCGTCCAGGTCGGCCAGGAACTCCTCGGGTGCGAGGCCGGGCACGTCGCCGGGGAAGACGTGCGCCCCGAACGGGTCCTCCTTGACGTAGTCCAGCAGGTGCTGGTTCTCCGGCGCCTGCAGGGCGTCCAGCACCGCCGGGCGCGGCCACGCCGGGTCGAGCACGTGCAGCGAGTCGACGGCCTGCTCGTAGGTCAACGTCATCAGAACACCCCTCCGTTGCCGAAGTAGTTGTGCGCCTCGCCCGACTCCCGGTCCTCGCAGTAGTAGCGGACGAACTCGGCGAACCGCTCGGGCGGCACGTCCCGGAAGCAGGGCGGCAGCGGCGGCGGGTAGCCGATGTCCTCGCCGACGTGCAGCCGCAGCCGGGCGAAGATCTCGTCCGCGAACTCCAGGTACAGCCGGTAGGACGGCGTCTTGTAGGAGTGGATCGGCGCGAAGTCGGTCACGCGCATCTCGTCGCGGATCTCGGCGATCCGCCGCCCCAGGCGCTCGGCCAGGTCGGCGCCGAAGAACTCGACGACCGGCTCGTCCTCCAGCAGCGACGGCGTGAGCAGTACCGGCAGGATCGTGTTCTTGGGCGTGAAGTCCTTGATGGAGAACTCCCACGCCAGCCGCGCCTGCTCCTCGGTGAGGTCACCGGCGGCGGTGGCGGGCGGTTCGGGGCGGATGTCGCGCATGACGATGATGCCGTCCGACCCGTAGGCGCGGCCGGTGACGACCTCGTCGATCGCGTGGTCGATGCGCCGCGGGTTGATCTCCACCCGGGAGCGCGGCGCGTAGGTGATGGGACCGCCCGCGTTCGCCACCTTGATCCCGAAGTCCCAGTCGTCGGACAGGTGGTTGACGAACTCCCCGTCCTGGAGCTGGTAGAACACCTCGATGCCACCGACCCGCTCGTAGGCGTCGCGCTCGACGGCGAAGCCCTTGCCGTCCGGGAAGCCGCCGAACAGCGAGAACGTCACGGCGCGGCACCGCAGGGTGCGCTGGATCGCGTCCCACAGCCGGGGGCGTCCGGTGAAGTGGTCCGGGTTGTAGTAGTAGTCGCAGACCGCGATGGCGGCCTTGGACGTCTCCACCGCCGCGAGCAGCTCGGACAGCCAGTGGGGGTCCACGCGGCAGTCGGCGTCGGCGGAGACCAGGTAGAAGCGCTCGCCGACGTCGGTGCCGGGCCGGTTGCGGCTGCGCGCGGCCGCGAACTCCATGCCGGCGCGGCGGGCGCACGACACGCCCTGCTCGGGTTCGTGGATGACGTGCACGGCCAGGTCGGGGTGCGCGGCGGCGAACGCGCGGGCGATGGCGACGGTGTCGTCGGTCGAGTTGTTGTCGACCAGCACCACCTCGTAGAGGTCCTTGTCCAGCGGGCCGTCGCCGTCGCGCTGGTCGTGCAGCGTGCGCAGCACCTCGTCCAGGTTGGCGGCCTCGTTGTAGACCGGCAGCACGACGCTCATCCGCGCGCGGGGCTTCATCGGCGGCGGGTAGAGCCGGTCCAGCAGCCCGGCCGCGACCCCCTCGCCGAACAGCGCCTCCCCCGCTTCCCGGTTGTGCTCGACCACTTCCGCTCGCTTCCCCTCGTCCGTGATCAGCTCCGCCACCTCGTCGGCGAACGCGCGCGTCGGCAGGTCGTGGACGCGGACGTCCAGCACCGGCGCCCGGAACCCCCTGTCGCCGTACACCGCGTCGTACAGCTCGTAGCGGCTGGTGGCGTAGGGCGTGCCGGAGGCGACGGCCTCGCTGATCGGGTTTCCGTAGCTCTCGTAGTCGTAGGAGGTCAGGAAGGTCACCAGGTCGGCGTGCGCGAGCAGGTCGCGGACCGAGTAGCGGCCCTCCAGCCGGGTGTCGTACGGCGTCAGCCACCCGCCGAACACCACCCGGTCGCGCACCCCGAGCCGGGTCGCCAGGTCGACCAGTCGCGCGTGCTCCCCCGGCGCCTCGGCCACGTCGCCCGCGACGAACAGGTGGGCGTCGAGCCGCTCGGCGAGCGCCGCCAGCAGGTGGACGTCCCGGTCCACGCGCTTCTGCGGGATGATCCGCGTGACGCGGGCCAGCAGCGCGGCGTGCTCGGGGATGCCGTGGTCGCGGCGGAACGCGGCGTTGCGCCCGTCCACCTCGGCGGTGCGGCAGGTGAACGTGTTCGGCAGCACGTCGATGTTCACCAGGTCGGGCACCCAGTCGAGCGTCCGCGCCCGCGCCTGCTCGTGCAGCGCGAAGTAGTGGACGTGCGGCGAGTTCCGCGGCGCGGGCGTCGTCGGGTACGGGAACCGGCCGTACTTGGCCGCGCCGGGCTCGCTCTGCCACATCAGGTCGTGGTCGCGCCACAGCACGAACCGGCCGAGCCGGTGGCGCGCGCCGTAGCGCTCGATCGCCCGGTAGAGCGCCCTGGTGTAGGTGATGTTCTCCGGCAGCGTGCCGTTCTCGACCACGACGAGGGTCACGCCGAGGCGTTCCCAGGTCTCCTCGATGCGGTGGGCCACCTGCTCCGCGATCCGCTCGACCTCGCCGAGCAGCCCCGGGTCGCCCCTCTGCACCACCTCGGTCAGCACCCGTTCGACGAAGTCCCGGTCGTAACCGGGAACGTCCTCCAGGTGCTCGACCCGGTCGAGCGTCACCCAGTCCGGCAAGAGCGCGGCCTCGTCGCGGTAGGGGCGGAAGAACGCGTTCTTGTCGGCCTTGATGTCGTAGCCGAGGTCGAGGTGGACGCGGTAACGGTTGTCGCCCCTCAGGAGGCGGGCGGTCTTCAGGAATTCGACGACCACGCCGGACAGCGGGGTCGCGTCGAACGAGACACCCCAGAGCACCGTCATCGGCAAGGACTCCAGTGTCGGCTGCGCGAGTGCTTCCCACGCTACCCGGGGTGGGACCAGTAGAATTCCCAGCGAAACCGCGCCATACATGAGGACCGGTCACCTCGCCACCGCACCCGGTGGCGGCGCGGTCGGCGCAGGTGAGCGGTCAGTTCCCGGCGTGATCGGCCCCCGGACGACCACCGGGACGGGACTTCGGCAACGCGCAGGCGGTCACAGCCCCCCGAGGTCGAGGTCGCGCATTCCCGGCAGCTCGTACCCCTTTTCCTCGTCCCACTCCACGTCGAGGTCGTCCAGGTGCACGCGCCACTCGGCGTCCGGCAGCGCGCGGCGCAGTGCGGTGACGGAGTCGAGCACGTGCACGACGACCGGCCCCAGGTGGGCCGGGTCGAACGGCATCTTCGTGGACCCGGCCAGCACCTCGCCGTCGCCGTTGTCAGGCCGGTCGTAGAGGTACAGGCCCTCCTCGTCGTCGAACGGGAAGCCCTCGTGGTGGGCGGCGACGACCCGCCCCACCTCGGCCGCCTCGTCCTCGGTCAACGGCACGGCCCGGCGTGCGGAGTAGTACAGGGAGACGCTCACCCGTTGAGCCTAGGCGAGCGGCACGCGCGCCATGGCGTTCCGGATCGTGACGGCGGGGTCGGGCGAGTTCATCCCCAGCTCGCGGAGGCGATCGGCCACCTCGGTGATGGTCGTCGACAACGTTGCCGCTGCTTCGACCAAGTGCACGAGGGGCACTGGTTCTTCCCCCCGCAACCACGTGTCGGCCCCGTTGAGCGAACTCGACAGGAGGACCACGTCCTGAGCGGAGAACCTGGCGGGCAAGTGCGTCGTGTCGACGTCGAAGCCGTACTCCACCAAGCGGGCTACGACGTTGTCGTCAGGCGAGACGGACAACCGCAGGTAGCGCGCGATGTGGTGCGGTTTGATCGGCTCATCGGTGGTCAGCCACGGCGCGACCCCGTCGACGTCCGACGACAACAGCACCTCGTCTTCTTTCACCGGGCGGGCCACCAAGCGCTCCGGGCACCGGAACCCGTGAGTCGTCAGTCGTTCGGCCACAGCCGCCACGGGCGTCCCGGTCACCGAAGCGGCCTTCACCACGTGTCCGGGCGGGACCGGAACCGATCGGTCCAGCCACGGCGGCGATCCGGCGATCCCATTGCTCAACACGACGGGGTCGTACCGATGGTCGAAATGTGCCCCGTTGCTGCTCGACTCGACCTCGAAGCCGTACTGCGCCAGTCTGCGACCGACCTCGTCCACGTGCATGCCGAGCTTGTCCGCGACCCACCACAGGTGCACGAAGGGGATGGACGACCCCAAGGCCAGCCATGGCCGCACACCCGAACAATACGAGGACACGAGGTGCACGTCCTCCCGCTTGGGGGACGAGGGAAGGAGGTCGAGCACGGTCAGGTCGAACCCGTGGTGCTGAAGACGACGAGCGATCTCCTCCAGGCTCAGTCCCAGACCGAAGAGCCCGTTCAGCACCTGCCCCGGCGACGCCACGCCGGAGTGTTCGTCATAAGCGCAGACTTCGCCCACGCTGTTGAACAGGAGCCCGAGGTCCACGCGATCGGGTACCGACTCTGCCGAGAACCGCTCGACGACCAGGTCGGTGAAGCCCAACGCGGAAGCGCGGTGCGCGACTTCACGTGGTGTGCTGCCGGTCCGCTGTGCGATCGTCACGATGTCGTGCGGCGAAAGACGCTCGTCAGCGGAGCGCCATGAACGGGCGCTTTCGAAGATGTGCGAGACGACCGCGAGGTCCGACGGACGTGCCCGCAGCAGCCGGTCCACCTCGATCAACTCGGGCACGATCTCCAGCAAGCCGCTCAAGGCCGCGTTGGGGCTGTTCACGAGCAGGCGCCAGAGGTACACGTGGTCTGCCAGTCGGGTGAACGGCACCACTTCGAGCAGTCGATCCGGAGGGGTGACCCCCTGGACGGACCTGCGGTCCGGATCGAGCACCACGTGCAGGTCCTGCGGGAACGAAACAGCTTCACGCGGAACTGCCCAACCCCGGCGTTCCGCGCGCGGGTGGGACGTCCGGGGCTCGCGAGAACTGGCGATGTCCGCCAGCCTCGGTATCCACCACCCGACCTCGCTCATCCACTGCAGGGTCGGCATCGGGGTGGCCGAGTCCGTCATCTCGTCCACCCCTCGGACGAGGAGGTCCTCCACCGCCGCCGCCACGTCGTCCACGACCTTCGTGCGGTCGACGGAAAGGCGCGGAGCCGCCTTGCCGGTCAGGTTCACGACGCAGCCGGTGAACGGGCTGTCGTCGTCCGGTCCCGCCAGTACGCCGTGCCGGAGGTCCGGATGGGCCAGTAGGCCGTCCACGAGCAGCGCGCCGCCCCATTCACACCACACGACCTGACCACCGACAGCCGGTATGAGGATGCCGTGGGCGTTGATGCCGTGTTGTTCCCAGGGCTGACGTCGCCGTCCCTTGAACACCCCCGGTTCCCACCGCTCGTGCTCGGCGTCGTGCGATGCGACGGTGTCGAACTCGGCGATGCCGAGGACTTGGCGCAACACCTGCACGCAGGAGGTTCTCCCCGCGTTCCGCAGGTACAGCCGGATGGTGGTCCCCGGCTCCGCCCGGTCGGCGACCGGCTGGATCTGGAACAGGTGGCCGGGACCGGAGATGGTGGCCCGCAGGGTCCGACCAGGTCGGCCGCCGGTGCGGGCCGCGCGGCACGTGGTCACGGTGATCTCGTCGGCCAGCATGAAATAACTCAGAACGCCGATGCCGAAACGGCTGTTCGGGAACAGCTCGACGGGCGGGTCGAGGCTGTTCCAGTCGGCTTGCTCGTCGCGGAACTCGGCGAGATCGGCGAAACGGGCGCCGGCTCGGGCGAAAACGCCCTTCAGCTCGGGTTCGCCCATGCCGATGCCGTTGTCGGCGCACTCCAGGTAGGCGCGGCCGTTCTCCTCCACACCCTGGGTGAACAGGATGCGCCCTTCCCACGTCGTGGCCCGGCACGCGGTGCGGTGCAGGTACTGCTCGCGGGCACGGCGGTAGCGGCAGGCGTCGAGGGCGTTCTGGTACAGCTCACGGACGGCGAGGTTCCGGTCGCGGTAGAGTTGTTCGCCCATGAGCAGCTCGCGGACGCGGTCGTCGTCCAGGCTGAAGCGGCTCCAGCCGCTGAACTCGGGACGGCCGTCTGCGTCACGCGCGGCATCGACCCCGCTCGCCGAGGCCCTGGCGGGCAGTTGGCCGAGGACGGTCAGGGTGCTGTGCACCTCGGCGGCACGGCGGACGGCGTCGAGCAGGGAGTCCACCCGCACGGTGTGCTCGCGGAGGGCTTCGATCACGGCACCGTGCTGGCAGTCCGCTTTGAGGACCAGGTTGTCGGCCTCCGGAACCCACACGGCCTTCGCGACCGCCCGGTGCAGGCGGTCGACGTCGACCGGGGCAGGGATGCCCAGGTGCCACGGGATGGTGTCCGACAGGTCGGTGATCGGGACCGAGGTGGTGTGCGCAACGGCGAGCAGCAGACCGAGCAGGGGCACTCGGACGTGCTCTTCATCGGGTTCACCGCCGTAGAGGGTGTCCTGGTGCGTGATGCGGTTGAGGCGGTCCGTGCCGCAGAGCGCCTGTGGTTCCAGCCGCAGGCCGTGGAGGAGTTCCCGGACCCGATCGGTGCTCAGCACCTCGCCCAAACCCGCCTCGACCACCCCGACCTCGGCGAGCAGCGCTCCGACCGCACGCGGTTTGACGAGTTCCGCACGTTGCCGAACCCACCGGTTGAACAACCACCAGCCGATCTCGCGCCGGGCGTTCGGCCGGTCGGGCAGCGCGGGCAGCAGCGCGCGGTCGACCAGGCGGGAGTTCTCCGCCAGGTGGTCCTGGTAGTCGGCGCGGTCGCCTTCCGCGCGGTGGCGAGCGAGGTCGACGGGGTCGATGGCGCTCAGCTTCGCGGCGGCGGCGCACCACAGGGTGTCGTTCAGCAGCGGGACGACCGCGAGCAGCGCGGCCTCCGCCGGGTCGAGGAGCAGGGACGTCGTGCCGAGTTTCTGCTTGAGCAGCCAGCCGATCCGCTTGGCGAACCGCTCGGCCTGGGAGGTGTCCAGCCACGGGTCGTCGCCCAGGACGTCGACAGCACGGCGCCGGACCTCGCCGAGACCACCGGCCACGAACGCGATCCGGTCGCGCAGGTCTGCTGTGTCCCGCTCGGCTTTGACGTGCGCCCACGCCTCGGCGCGCACCGCGAGGTCCACCCAGGGGTCAGCGGGTGACGCGGGTTCGGGTGGGCGGGAGCCGTAGTAGTTGTTGTTGACGGTGTCGATCTTGTTGGCCTGGACCACCGGTGCGTTGACGGTGCCGCTGATGTCGTTCCTGGTGTCGTCGCCACCACCGGTGATCGCCAATTCCGCTACCCCCTCGCATCGCTCGGAGGCTAGCGCGCGCAGGGAGGTGAGAGGGCCTCACGTGAGAGGGCTGCCGCGGGCGCGGCGGGCCGCCGCTCTGCCGCGCCCGCGGCCCCGGTCGGGTCAGTACCCGACCTGGAAGGTGGCGTCGGCGCGGTCCGACGCGGTGGTGACGGGGTCGATGCGGAGGAGGTGGTTCGCGTGGCGGAGGTGGCGGTCCGGGTAGTTGTGCGAGCGGAACGAGGTCCAGGTCGGGTCCGCCAGGCCGGCGACCTGGGTGAAGGTGGCGTCGGCGGCGAAGCCGGCGCTGCCGTCGTTCGCGGCCAGGCCGACCACGTGGTTCGAGTGCCTCAGGTAGCGGTCGGGGTAGTTCACCGAGCGGAACGAGACACCGGTGCCCGCCAGGCCCGAGACCAGTCGCCACTGGGAGTCCTGGTACGGGTCGAACGGGTACGGGTCGATGCGGGCCGCGTTGTTCCGGTGGCGGACCAGGTGGTCGGGGTGGCTGTACGACTTGATCCTGTTCCAGGTGGGCGCGCCCCAGCGGGTGACCAGGTTGTCGTACTCGGTGGTGGTGATGCCGCAGATGGTGGGGTGCTTGGCGTTGAGGGGCTGGGTGTACCGGGCCTTGGTCAGCGGCGTCCAGGAATCGGTGCCGATGTTGCCGGAGCGCCAGGCGTACAGCTCGCCGTTGACCGGGGAGAACGAGTCGCCCCACAGCCACCACTCGTTGCGGTCGTGCGCCTTCACCACGACCGGGGCCTCGATGCCGCCCGTGACGACGCCCGCCGTGTAGGTGGTGAAGCTGCCGGGATTCAGGGTGGACGAGCGCGCGCCGTAGAGGCGGCCGTCGACGAAGCTCTTGTAGTACAGGTAGTTCATCCCGTTCCCGACGTGCACGGTGGCGTCGAGGACGTTGAAGCCCGGGTCGAAGAAGAGCTGTGGCGACGACACCGTGACGAAGTCGGTCGTGTAGTTGACGTAGAACGCGTCGCGGCCGCCGCTGTTGGCGGAGCAGAGGATGCCGTACCGGTTGCGGGAGGCGTCCCAGAACGCCTCGGGCGCCCAGGTGTGGGTGGGCATGGAGTGCAGCTTCAGGCGGCGGTAGCCGGTGAACGTCCGCAGGTCGGCCGAGTCCCAGGCGTGGACGTACTGGTTCTGCCGGGTGAAGTCGGTGCCGGTGAGGTCGGTGGCCAGGACGACGAACCCGCCGTTCTGCTTGCGCATGATGAACGGGTCGCGCAGGCCGCCGGTGCCCGCGGTCGGGGTGGCGACCGGGTTGCCCTGGTTGAGCGGCATCCAGTGGAGGCCGTCGGTGCTCACCGCGAGGTGCAGGGCGTACCGGTCGGCGAGCTTGTCCGGCGACTCGGTGAAGTAGCCCATGACGTAGGCGGCGTCGCCGGGGGCGGCGGACGCGGTGTGGCGCAGGACCGAGGACAGGGCGACGGCGGACGCGCCCCCCGCCAGGAACGTGCGTCGGTGCAGCATGGCAGGTGCTCCAGGGGTGGGTGGTGGCCGGCGGTGGGAGAGGACCGCCGGCCACCTGGTCGGGGGCGGGGTCAGGCCGCGGGTTCGCCGGACGGCACGGGGAGCTGCGCGCCGAGGCGGACCGGGGTGCCGAAGTTCGGCGTGCCGTCGGCGTTCCAGGTGAACTTCTGGGCGCGCGTCGAGCGGTTCATGTCGCAGCCGCCGGAGGCGCTGTCGTTGGCGTGGTAGACGATCCAGTCCTCGGTGCCGTCGGGCGACTTGAAGAAGCCGTTGTGGCCCGGGGCGTAGACGCCGTTGCCGTCGTTGCGCTGGAACACCGGGTTGGGCGACTTGCTCCAGTGCGCCCGGTTGAGCGGGTCGGTGCCGGTGAGCGTGAGCAGGCCCAGCTTGTAGTCCGGTCCCCAGCACGCGCTGGCCGAGTACACGATCATCGTGCGGCCGTTGCGGTACAGCGGTTCCCCACCCTCGTTGACCGGGTGGGTCTGCCGCTCCCACGACAGCGTCGGCTGGCTGATCGTGCGCCGTGAGCCGCTGATCGTGTACGGGTTCGACAGCGGGGTGATGGTCAGCGACTGGGTGCCGTCGGTCGCGCTGCCCAACAGGTACAGCTTCCCGTTGTGCTGCAGGACGCTCGGGTCGAGCTCCCAGGTGTTGCCCAGGTCGGCCTTGAAGCTGTACGGGCCCATCGGGTCGGTGCCCGCCGACTCCAGCACGTGCAGCCGCTGCGTCGGGTTGAAGTCCTGGACGTTCTGCCCGGCCACGTAGTACAGGTACCAGCGGCCGTTGAGCAGGTGGAACTCCGGCGCCCACATGTTGCAGCACCCGTTCGGGCGAGTGAGGTTGAAGATCACCTGGTCGGACGCGGTCGACAACCCGGCCAGGGTGCGCGAGCGGCGCATGGTGACGGTGGAGTTCCACGTCGTCGTGGCCAGGTAGTAGTACCCGTTGTGGTGCTGGAGCCACGGGTCGGGGCCGTTGCGCTTGATCGGGTTGGCGAACGTGCCCGCGGCGCTCAGCTTGACCGCCTGCCACTGCTGGTTGGCGGCGCCGGTGTCGGGCCACTGGATGACCTGCGCGCCGTCGGCGGTGGAGAAGTCGAGCACGTCGACGGCCTTGCCGCCGGCCCGGTTGAGCAGGCGCACGTGGCCGTTGTCGGAGTCGGCGAGGCGGAACTGCTGGCCGGTGCGGTCGGCGTCGGCGTTCTGCACCAGGCCGGTGCGGTCGGCGGTGGACGGGAAGTCCAGCACCTTGCCGCTGTGGCGCGACCTCAGCCGGTAGTAGCCGCCGCCGGAGTCGACGAACCGCCACTGCTGCCACGCCCCGTCGTTGCGGGCGTACTGAGAGATCCGGGCGCCGTCGTTCGTGGCGAGGTCGTAGACGTCGAGCGCTTTGCCGCTGTTGCGGTTGACCAGGACGTACCAGGCGGTGGTGTCCACGGTGGCGGCGGCGGCCGGGGGCACGGCGACGACCGTCCCGGCCAGCAGGACCGCCGTGGTGGCGAGGACGAGTGACGATCTCATGGCTCAGCTCCCTGCGACGCTGCACGGGTGAACGCGATCGGGTCACGTCCGGAGAACGGACGCGGGGTCTCGTGGTCGGGCGGCGCGGCGGCGGTGCTCGCGCACCGGCACTCGGGATCTCCGTCAGCCGGGTCGTACTGCTGTTAACGCTAACAGCATCAGTGCGCCGCGCTCAATACCCGGTTCCCTCCCGCACGTCGCCAGGCCCTTGGCGTCGAACGGGTTCGACGAACGTCGACGCGATGGCCTTACCCGATCCGTGTTAGCGATAACAGGGCCGAACTGCGGTAAATCGATTCCGCAGCCGCACCGCGCACGGATACACGCTGTTCTTGACCGTTGCCACGAGCCGGGGAATTTCTGCCACCGACACTCTTCAATCGTGACGGGTGATCGGGTGGACACGCGCAGCGACGTTCCATAGCCAAATTAAATAGTTCGCGCCCCAAGTCATAAATGGCCGGTTCGACCGTTCAGTGGCTTCCAGTTCACGAGAACCACCGCGTAACGTTGCGTCCCGGCAAACCCGCCCACATCCGCCAAGGGCTGGAGATCACCGCACCATGAACGTCGAGAACGCGGATTACCGCGAATTCCTGGTCGTCCTCAACGACGAGGAGCAGTACTCGGTCTGGTTCGCCGATCGGGATCTCCCGCCCGGTTGGCGCGCCGAAGGCACGCGCGGGACCAGGGAAGAGTGCCTGAGCCACATCGACTCGGTCTGGACCGACATGCGCCCGCGCAGCGTTCGCGAGCACCTCGCGGCGCACCGCGGCTGACGCGGCACGCCCGACCCCTCAATCACCTCGCGCCCGTCACCGACGGGCGCCTGAAGTCGACCGCGGAATCGGTCTCCGGTAATCACCGGCGGCCGGTTCGGTCGCGCGTGCCAGAAAATATTCTCCGGGGAGGCCAGTGGTGCACGAGGATTCGGTACCGCGGCTCGCGCCCGCCCTTCCGCTGCAGAGCGGAATGATCGCGGCCGGGTTGCGGGACCCGTCCGCCGGGACGGACGTCATCCAGTGCGTCCAGCATTGGCCGCACGGCCTGGACACCACCGCCCACCTCGCCGCGTGGCGCGCGGCGATCGAGCGGCACCCGCTGCTGCGCACCCGGTTCACCTGGCGCGCCGACGGCGTCCTGGAGCAGTGGGCGGGCCCGGCCGAGGACGTCCCGGTGCTGGTGGACGACTCGGTGACCGACCTGGACGCGTTCCTCGCGGCCGACCGCCGGGCCGGGGTGGACCCGGTGTCGGCGGCCCCGCTGCGCGTGGTCGCGCTGCCCGGTGACGTGGTCGTCGCGACCTTCCACCACGCGATCCTCGACGGCCGCTCGCTGGCCGCGTTGCTGGGCGAGGTCGACGACGACTACGCGGCACGCCTGGCGGGCGGCGCGCTGGAGTTCCCGCCCCGCCCCGACTTCGCCGACTACGCCCGCTGGTACGACGCGCGGACCGCGCCCGACCACCCCGGGCACCTCGCCGACCAGCGGTTCTGGGCCGCCGAACTGGCCGGGACGCCGGAGCCCGGACCGCTGCCGCTGGAGCACGCCGGCCCCGGCACGCCGGTGATGGCCACCGCCTCGCTCGCCCTGTCCGACGCCGAGACCGGGGCGGTGACCGCGCTGGCCGCCGAGGTCGGGGTCACCGTGAACACGGTCGTGCTCGCCGCGTGGGGACTGGTCCTCACCGCGCACGCACGCGGCGGCGAGGCCGTGTTCGGCGTGACGCGGGCGGCCCGGCACGGCACCGTCGAGGGCGCGCGGGACATGCTGGGCCTGCTGCTGGCGACCGTGCCGCTGAGGCTGCCGGTGGACCGGGACGCCCCGGTCGCCGACTGGCTGCGCGACGTGCGGGAGCGGTCGGTCCGCGCCCGCGACCACCAGCTGTGCCCGCTGCCCGACATCCAGCGGGCGTCCGGCCACGAGACGCCGCTGACGCGCAGCCTGGTCCTGTTCGAGCGCAGCGAGATCAACACCGTGCTGGCCGCGCGGCCCTCGTCGCCGCCCGGCAGGCGGGTGCGCATCCTGCGGACCCCCGGCTACGCCCTGACCCTGTACGCGTTCGCCGAGCCGCGCCTGAGCTTCCAGCTGATCCACGACACGGGCCGGTTCCCGGCGTGGGCGCCGGACGCGCTGCTCGGGCAGGTCCGCTCGCTGCTCGCGGGCATGGCCGAGGCTCCCGGCAGGCCGGTGCGGGACCTGGTCGAGCCGCGCGGGGCGGAACGGGCGCGGCTGCTGGAGCGGTGGAACGGGACCGACGTGGAGCTGCCCGCCGACGCGACCGTGCCGGGCCTGTTCGCCGAGCAGGTGTGGCAGCGGCCCGACGCGGACGCCGTGTTCGACGGCGAGCGGTGGCTGAGCTACGCCGAGCTGGACGAGCGGTCGAACCGGCTGGCGCACGTGCTGGTCGAGCGGGGCGCGGTCGCGGACCGGCCGGTGGGGCTGGCGCTGCCGCGCGGCGCGGACCTGGTGACGGCGATGCTGGCCGTGCTCAAGACCGGCGCGGCCTACCTGCCGCTGGACCCGGCGAACCCGGCGGCGCGCGACGCGGCGGCCCTGCTCGGGTCCGGCGCGCCGCTGGTGGTCACCGACCGGCCGCGCCCGCTGCCGGACGGCGTGGCCGCCGTGGTGCTGCCCGAGGTCGACCTCGACGCGCGACCGGCCTCGTTCGACGTCGTGCCGGTGCACCCGGCGGGCGTGGCCTACGTCAACCACACCTCCGGCTCGACCGGGCGCCCCAAGGGCGTCGCCGTGCCGCACCTGGGCGTGGTGCGGCTGGTGACCCGGCCGAACTTCGCCCGCTTCGGGCCGGGGCGGACGTTCCTGCACCTGTCGGCGACCGCGTTCGACCTGACCACGCTGGAGGTCTGGGGCGCGCTGCTGACCGGCGGCCGGGTGGTGGCCGCGCCGGAGTGCCCGGTCGAGCCGGCGGTGCTGGCGGCGCTGCTGCGCGAGCACCGGGTGAGCGTGCTGTGGCTGACCGCCGGGCTGTTCCACGCCCTCGACCCCGCGCTGACCGCCGACGTCGAGCAGCTGCTGGCCGGTGGCGACGTGCTCGCGCCGGACGCGGTGCGCGCGGCCCTCGCGGCACGCGGCGGCAAGCCGGTGGTCAACGGCTACGGGCCCACCGAGAACACCACGTTCACCTCGTGCCACGTGATGACCTCGCCCGACGAGGTGGGCGCGACCGTGCCCATCGGCACGCCGGTGCAGCGCGGCTCGGTGTACGTGCTGGACGAGCTGATGCGGCCGGTGCCGGTGGGCGTCCCGGGCGAGCTGTACGCCGGCGGTGACGGGCTGGCGCGCGGCTACTGGGCCGCGCCCGCGCTGACCGCCGCGAAGTTCGTGCCCGACCCGTTCGCGGCCGAACGGCCCGGTGGGCGGCCGGGCGGGCGGCTGTACCGGACCGGCGACCTGGCGCGGTGGCGGCCCGACGGGGTGCTGGAGTTCCTGGGGCGCGCGGACCGGCAGGTCAAGGTGCGCGGGTTCCTGGTGGAGCCCGCCGAGGTCGAGGCGGTCCTGCGCGAGCACCCGTCCGTCGGGTCGGTCGCCGTGCTGCCGGTCGGCGACGGGGAGGCGCGGCACCTCGTGGCGTTCGTCGTGCCCTCGGGCGCGTTCGACGTCGACGCGGTGCGCGGGCACGTCGCCGAGCGGCTGCCCGCCTACCTGTGCCCCGCCCGGTACGTCCCGCTGCCCGAGCTGCCGCTGAACCGCAGCGGCAAGGTCGATCGGGCGGCCCTGAACCTGGTCCGCGCCCCGGGCGCGCGGGGCGCGGACCGGACCCCTCCCGCCACCGGCGCGCAGCGCCGGCTGGCCGGGCTGTGGCGGCGGTTGCTGGACGTGCCCGAGGTGTTCGCCGAGGACGACTTCTTCGCGGTGGGCGGCAACTCGCTGCTGGCGGTGCGGCTGGCGTTCCGGGTGCGCGAGGAGTTCGGCGTGGAGGTCCCGGTGGCCGAGCTGCACCGGGCCCGCACGCTCGCGGGCTGCGCCGCCGTGCTGGACGCGGCGCTGGACCGCCCACAGCCCGACTCCCCCGCACCGGGCGCCTCCGGGGCGGGCGCCTCCGGGGCGACCACTTCCGGGGCGGGGCGGGCGGCGGGCATCACGCGCCGCGACCGGTCCGCCTACCGGGTGCCCCCGCCCCGGACCGCCGCCGAGGACGTGCCCGACCACCTGGTGGTCCCGGGCGGCACGGGCGACTGGGCGGCGTGGCGGTGGGTCGGGCTGCGCGGCACCGGGTTCGGCGTCGAACCGCTGCTGGCGGTGGCGAGCCCGGACGCGGCCCGCGCGGCGGAGGACGTGCTGGCCGCCGAGGACGCGCTGGGCGAGGCGCGGTGGACGGCGTTCCGGGTCCTGCGGGAGGTCGAGGACCGGGCCACCGGCGAGCAGCGCTCCGCCCTGCGGCGGATCGGCCGGCTGGTCCGCAAGGGCCGGTTCGCCGAGGCGCGGGCGGCGCTGGACGGCGTGCGCGCGGTCACCGTCACCGCGCCCGTGCCCGACCCGGCGGGGGCCGTGGTCGGCGACGCGGCGGTCGAGGCGGTGGCGACCGAGGCCCGACCGGCGGCCGAGGTGCAGCTCGTGGTGCCGCACGCGGGCATCGCCGAGGTGGACGGCGCGCTCGCGGTGGCCGCCGCGACCGCCGCCCGCCACGAGGCGCTGATGGCCGACTACGCGGTCCGGTTCGAGGAGGGCCGCCGGGCGGCGACGGACGTGCTCCGCGTGGTCAGCGGCGACCCGAAGTTCCGCGAGGCGGTGGCGTGGCAGAACCCGCGCGCGCTGCGGACCGCCGTCGACGCGCTGCACCGCGCCCTGGGCGGCGACCGGCCCCCGACGCGCAACGTCGACTACCGGCGCTGGGAGCACACCGTCGTCAGCTACCTCCAGCGGTACTGCGCGAAGAACGACACGATCGGGTTCTTCGGCCCGGTCGGCTGGGCCCGGGTCGAGGACGACGCGCCCGCCGCGCTCACCGCCCGCCCGGGACCCCGGCTGGTCGACTCGCGCACGACCTACCTGGAGAACTGGGCCGTGCAGCAGCTCGCCGAGGCGCTGACCACCGACGCCGTGCGGCCCTGGGCGGTGCCGAGGCGGATGCCGTTCGTGGACGTCGTCGGCGACACGGTGCACGTGCCGATGACCGGGCCGGTGCGGCTGCCCCCGCCGGACGCCGCCGTGCTCGCCGCGTGCGACGGGGTGACCGGCGCGCACGCGATCGCCGCCCGGCTCGGCAGGCCCGAGCGGGACGTCCTCGACACCCTCGAACGGCTGCGCCGCGCCAAGCGGATCGCGTGGACCCTGGAGGTGCCGCCGGAGGCGCTCGTGCCGCAGGACTCCCTGCGGGAGCAGGTCGCGGCGATCGGGGACGACGCGGCGCGGGCGACGGCCGAGGCCGCGCTGGCCGAGGTCGAGCGCGGCCGGGCGGAGGTCGCGGCGTCCGTCGGCGACCCGGACCGGCTGGTGGACGCGATCACCGCGCTCCAGGAGACGTTCACCGGCATCACCGGCGCGGCGGCCGTGCGCCGGCCCGGCCTGTTCTACGCGGGGCGGACCGTGGTGCACGAGGAGTGCCGGCGCGACCTGGACGTCACCCTCTCCCCCGCGCTGCTGGAGACGCTGTGGTCGCCGCTGTCGCTGGTGCTGGAGGCGGCGCGCTGGTTCACCGGCGCGGGCGCGGCGCTCTACGGCAAGGCGCTGCGCGAGGTCTACCGGGAGCGGGTGGCCGCCACCGGCTCGGACCGGGTGCCGCTCGCGGACTTCTGGCTGTGGGCCAACGACACGATCTTCCGCCTCGACGAACGGCTGGTCGAACGGCTCGTGCGGGCGTTGCAGCAGCGCTGGGCCAGGGCGCTGGGCGGGCCCGCGGGCGGTCGCGAGGTCCACCACCGCGCGGACGACGTGCGGGACGCCGTGCTGGCCGCGTTCGCCGCGCCCCGACCGGGGTGGCGGGGCGCGGTGCAGCACAGCCCGGACGTGCTGATCGCCGCGCGCGACGCGCAGGCCGTGCGGGACGGCGACTACCGGTGGGTGCTGGGCGAGGTGCACCCCGGCGTGAACACCGCGCGGTCGGCGCTGTTCGTGTCGCAGCACCCCGACCCGGAGCAGCTGCGCACCGCGATGGCCCGGGACCTGGGCGGGCCGCGGGTCGTGCTGGCCACCACCCGCGAGGAGGGCGGCACGCCGCAGCGGCTGGCCGACGCGCTCGTGCTGCCGAGGGACCTCAAGATCGTGTTCGGGCACGACGCGTGCGGGCCGGGCCTGGCGGGCGCGGTGCCGGTGGGCGCGTGCGAGGTCGTCGAGGTCGGCGGGCGGCTGCTGGCCCGCAGCCGGGACGGCCGGGTGGACCACGACCTGGTCGAGCTGCTCAACGAGCAGGTCATGGCGCAGCTGGTGCAGCACTTCCGGCTGCTGCCGGCGGGCGGGCACACGCCCCGGGTGAGCGTCGACCGGCTCGTCGTCGCCCGCGAGGGCTGGCGATTACCCGCCGGGAGGTCCGCGTTCGCCTTCGCCGCCGACGAGGGGACCCGCTTCCTGCGCGCGCAGGCGTGGCGCCGCGAGCACGGGATGCCGAGGTTCGTGTTCGTCAAGAGCCCGGTGGAGCACAAACCGTTCTACGTGGACCTGGAGAGCCGGCCGTCGGTCGAGCTGTTCGCGCACGCGGTGCGCGCGCTGGACCGCGAGAAGCCCGGCGCCCCGATGGGCGTGGGCGAGATGCTGCCCGGTCCGGACCAGCTGTGGTTGACCGACGCGCACGGCGCGCGGCACACCGCGGAGTTCCGGGTCGTGGCGGTGGACAGACGTGGTTGGCCGGACAAGGGGGAGGAACCGCGGTGAGCGCAGTGGTACCGGAGGGTCGGGCGGACGAGGTCTTCCTGTTCCCCGCGTCGTCGGGGCAGCGCAGGCTGTGGCTGGTCGACCAGCTGCTGCCCGGCAGCCCCGTCTACAACATCGGCTGGCGGGTCGGCGTCGACGGCCCGCTGGACGTCGCCGCGCTGCGCGCCGCCCTGGACGCCCTGGTCGCGCGGCACGAGGCGCTGCGGACCCGGTTCGCCGTGGACGACGGCGTGCCGGTGCAGGTCGTGTCGGCGACGTCGCCCGTGCGGCTGCACCTGGCCGACGCGCCCGACGTGGACGCCGCGGTGCGCGCGGAGGTCGGCCGGCCGTTCGCGCTGCACGACGGGCCGCTGCTGCGGGCGACCTTGCTCAACGGCGACGTGCTGGTGCTCGTGCTGCACCACGCGATCGCCGACGGCTGGTCGTGCGCGGTGCTGTTCGACGAGCTGGCGGCGCTGTACGCGGCCGAGGTGGGCGGCGCGCCCGCCGACCTGCCCGAGCTGCCCGTGCAGTACCCGGACTACGCGGTGTGGCAGCGCGAGCAGGCCGACGGGGGCGCGTTCGCCGCCGACGCCGAGCACTGGCGGCGCGCGCTGGACGGCGTGCCGACCGTGCTGTCGCTGCCCGCCGACCACCCGCGGCCGGCGGTGCCGACGGGGCGCGGCGCGGAGCTGCGCGGTGACCTGGCCGTCGCCGACGGGTCGTTCGCGCGGCTGCTCGCGGTCTTCCAGTGCGTGCTGCACCGGGTGACCGGGCAGGCCGACTTCCTGGTCGCCACGCCCGTCGCGGCCCGCACGCGGCCGGAGACCGAGGGGCTGGTCGGGTTCGTCGCGAACACCGTCCCGCTGCGCGCGACCTTCACGCCCGGCACGACGTTCGGCGAGGTCGTCGCGGCGGCCGAGGCCGCGACCGTGGCCGCGCTGGCGCACCAGGACCTGCCGTTCGAGCAGCTGGTGGACCTCGTCGCGCCGGAGCGCACCCTGGCGCGCTCCCCGCTCGTGCAGGTGATGTTCGCGGTCGAGCCGGTGCCGCCCGCGCGGGAGGCGGGGCCCGTGACGTTCCGCCCGGAGGCCGTCGCCAACGGCGGCGCGAAGTTCGACCTGTCGCTGACCGTCGAACGGGCCGGTGACCGGTGGTCCGCGCGCTGGCAGTACGACACCGAGCTGTTCGACCCCGCGTCGGTCGAGGCCCTGCACGCGGTGTTCGCCGCCGCCGTGCACGCCTCCCCCGGCGACCGGGTCGCCGAACTGGTGCTCACCGACCGCGACCACGGCGAGCGGGCCGCCCCGGTGCCCGCCGGGACCGCCGCCGAGCTGGTGCTCACCGCGCTGGCCGAGGACCCGGACGGGGTCGCGGTCGAGGGCGAGCTGACCCGCGGGGAGCTGGACCGCGCCGCGAACCGCCTGGCCCACGTGCTCCTCGCGGCCGGCGCGGGACCGGACCGGCCGGTGGCGCTGTGCCTGGACCGCGGCGCGGCCGTGGTCACCGGCATCCTGGCCGCGTGGAAGGCCGGCGCGGGCTACCTGCCGCTGGACCCGACGTGGCCCGCGGCGCGGCTCACCGCCATGGCCGCCGGCTCCGACGTGCCCGTGCTGGTCACCGACGGCGCGGCCCGCGAGGTCACCGGGCCGCTCGACGGGCCGTGGACCGAGGTCGACCTGGACACCGCCGACCTGGCCGGGCAGCCCGGCACCGCCCCGGACGCCGTGCCGCAGCACCCCGGCAGCCTGGCCTACGTCATCCACACCTCGGGCTCCACCGGCACCCCCAAGGGCGTTCGGTGCACCCAGGGCGGTTTGGCCGCGCTGCTGCGCGCCATGGTGGAGCTGACCGGCCTCGGGCCGGACGACCGGCTCGCGTCCATCACCACGCCCGCGTTCGACGTGTCCACGGTGGAGATGCTCGCGCCGCTGGTCACCGGTGCGACGCTGGTCGTGGTGCCCGCCGACGACGTGGCCGACGGCGCGCTGCTGCGCGAGCGGATCGCGGCGACCCGCGCCACCGTCGTGCAGGGCGGTCCGGCGAGCTGGCGGATGGTCGTCGCGGCGGGCGGCGTGCCCGCGTGCGTGCGGCTGGCGATCAGCGGCGGCGAGGCGATGACCCGCGACCTCGCCGACGACCTCCAGCGCGGCGGCGCGGTGCTGATCGACGGCTACGGCCCCACCGAGACCACGGTGTACTCGGCGGCCGGCGTCGTGGCGCGCGCGCCGGACCCGGTGCGGCTCGGCCCGGCGGTGCGCGGCACCTCGCTGCACGTGCTCGACCCGCTGCTGCGCCCGGTGCCGCCCGGCGTGATCGGCGAGCTGCACATCGGCGGCGCGGGCGTGGCACGCGGCTACCACGGCATGCCCGGGACGACCGCCGACCGGTTCCGGCCCGACCCGTTCGGCGACACCCCCGGCGGGCGCCTGTACGCCTCCGGCGACCTGGTCCGGCGGCACGCCGACGGCTCGCTGGAGTTCCTGGGCCGCGCCGACCGGCAGCTCAAGGTCCGCGGCTACCGGATCGAGCCCGGCGAGGTCGAGGCCGTGCTGCGCGCCCACCCGGACGTGGCGCAGGCCGTCGTCGTGGCGTGGTCCGCGCACGCGGCCGACGTGCGGCTCGTCGCCTACGCGGTGCCCGCGGGGGACGTCGCGGACGACGAGCTGCGCCGCCGGCTGCGACCGCACCTGGCGGCGGGGCTGCCGGAGTACATGCTCCCGGCGTCGATCGTCGTGCTGCCCGAGCTGCCCCGCACCGGCACCGGCAAGATCGACCGGGACGCGCTGCCCGCCCCGGTGTGGACGACCGAGGACGTCGAGCGCGTCGAGCCGCGCGACGACACCGAGCGGCGCATGGCGCGGATCTGGCGGGACGTGCTGTCCATGCCGGCCGACTCGCCGCTGGGCGTGCACGACAACTTCTTCGCCCTGGGCGGCCACTCGCTGACCGCGACCCAGATGCTGGCCCGGGTCCGCGCCGCGCTGGGCGCGGACCTGCCGCTGGCCGCGCTGTTCGCCGCGCCGACCATCGCCGAGCTGTGCGCCGGGCTGACCCGCGGCACGGCGGCGCGCGGTCCCGTGCCGCTGATCGACCAGCTCGACGAGCTGTCCGACGCCGAGATCGACCGGCTGCTGGGCACCCTGGCCGACGAGGACCTCGCGTGAGCCGGCACGCGCTGGTCGTCGGCGCGGGCCTGGCGGGGTCGCTCACGGCCGTCTACCTGGCCCGGCGCGGCTACCTCGTGCGGGTGCTGGAACGGCGCGGCGACCCGCGCGCGCCGGGCGTGCGCGAGGAGGGCCGCTCGATCAACCTCGGGCTGTCGCAGCGCGGCATCGTCGCGCTGCGCGAGATCGGTCTGCTCGACCGGTTGGCGCCGCTGACCGTGCCCATGCGCGGCCGGGTCGTGCACCTGCCCGACGGGCTGCGGTTCCAGCCCTACGGGTTGGCCGAGGACCAGATCCTGCACTCCGTGCTGCGGCACGACCTCAACGTGGCGCTGGTCGACGAGGCCGAGCGCCGGGGCGTCGAGTTCCGGTGGGGGCACCGGGTCACCGCCGTGGACCGGGCCCGGCCCGCGGTCACCGCGCTCGGCCCGGACGGCGAGGAGACGCACACCGCGGACCTGGTGGTCGGCGCGGACGGCGCGTTCTCCGCCGTGCGCACCCACCTCGGCCGGGGGCGGCGGGTGGACCTGCACCAGGAGTTCCTGGAGTGGGGCTACAAGGAGCTGCTGATCCCGGTCGGCGACGACGGCCGGCCCCGCACCGAGCTGCGCGCGCTGCACGTGTGGCCCGGCGACGACGGGCTGATCGTGGCGCACCCCAACGCGGACGGCTCGCTCACCGCGACGGTGTTCCTGCCGTTCGACGGCGAGCACGGGTTCGCCGGGCTCACCGAGCCGGACCGGGTGCGGGACTTCTTCGCCCGCCGCTTCCCCGACACGCTCACCCTGATCCCGGACGTGGTGGCGCAGTTCCTCGACCACGAGGCCGCGAGCCTGGTCACCGTGCGCACCTCCCCGTGGCACGTCGCCACCGACGAGGGGCGCGGGACCGTGCTGATCGGCGACGCCGCGCACGCGGTGTACCCGTTCTTCGGGCAGGGCATGAACGCCGCGTTCGAGGACTGCTCGACCCTCGACCGCTGCCTGGCCGCCCACCCGCACGACCTGCCGCGCGCCCTCGCCGAGTTCGAGGCCGCCCGCAGGCCGCACACCGACGTGCTGGCCGAGCTGTCCAAGCGGAACTTCGTGGAGCTGCGGGACCGGCTGCGCTCGCCGCTGTTCCTGGTGCGCAAGAAGCTCGACCTGGCGCTGCACCGGCTGTTCCCGGACCGGTGGGTGCCGCTCTACACGCTCATCGCGCACACCACGACGCCCTACGGCGACGCCCTCGCCCGCGCCCGCCGGCAGGACCGCCTGCTCGGCACGGCCCTGGGCGCCACCGCAACGCTCGCCGGCGCCACCCTCGCCGGGCTCGTCACCCGCTCCCGCGGCACCCGGTCGCGGGGCGGGAGGAAGGTGAAGTGATGCTGGTCCACCCGACCGGCCAGGCCCACCACCTGGTGGAACCGGCCGACTTCGCGGGCACCCGGCTGCCCGAGGAGGTCGCGGCGCACGAACTGCCGCTGCGCACCGTCCTCGCGTGGGCCGACGAGTACCTGGGCGGCCCGCACCCCGACCTCGGCAGGCGGGGCGCGGTGTGCCCGTTCACCGACACGTCGTTGCAGCGCGGGCTGTTCTACCTGTCGGTGCGCCCCGGCACCCCGGAGAGCACCGACGAGCTGGCCGCGCTGCTGCTGCACTACCGCGACTGGTTCACCGAGCTGGAACCGCGCACCGGTCCGGGCGCGCAGTTCAAGACGATCCTGGTGCTGTTCCCGGACCTCGTCGAGTTCGACGTGGTGGACCGGACCCAGCAGCTGCTCAAGGCGGAGTACACGCGGATGGGGCTGATGCTGGGCGAGTTCCACCCCGGCCCGCCGCAGAAGGCCGGCCTGTGGAACCCGGCCTTCCGGCCGCTGACCAGCCCGGTGCCGCTGCTGGCGATCCGGCACATGGTGCCGACCGACTTCCCGTTCCTGCGCGACGACGACGAGACCGTCGCCGCCTACCTCCAGCGGTTCGGCGACCGCGTGCCCACGCACCTGCGCGGTGACGTGCGCGCCGCCGCCGACCGGCTCGCGACCACGGCGGGGAGCTGACCATGACCGACCGGAC